>NZ_JBDJKU010000066.1:0-21365 GCF_039673015.1 Stenotrophomonas sp. TWI1409 | reverse complement strand
GGGCGAAAGACCAAAGGCTGCCGGCCAGCGGCCGGCACTACCGTGCCCGTTTACCTGACGGGCCTGAGACTCTCCAGCAACACAGTTGCTACAGGGACGTACTTGCGGCGTGTCCTGCACGCCCATGCCCTCAGCCTCCCGGCGTACCAGGAAGGCGCTGCCCTCAGCTCTGGCTCTGGCTTCGAAAAGCGGGCCGGCGGGCCGCAGGCCCGCCAGCGAACACCTCACCCCGCCACGATGTACTGCTGCAGCTGATCCAGCTCGCGCCGCTGCGCATCGATCACCGACTTCACCAGGTCGCCGATGGAAATCACCCCCAGCACCTGTGCCCCCTCCACCACTGGCAGGTGGCGGATGCGGTAGTCGGTCACCAGCTGCAGGCAGTGCTCCACCTGCTCGCCCGGCGAAACCGTCACCACCTTCGCCGTCATGATCTCGGCCACCGCCGTATCCCGCGACGAACGATCACGCAGCACGATCTTGCGCGCGTAGTCGCGCTCCGAAAGGATCCCGACCAGCCGCGGACCGTCCATCACCAGCACCGCGCCAATGCCCTTTTCCGCCATCAACCGGATCGCATCGATCACCGCCGCATCCGGCGCGACCGCATGTACTTCAGGAGACTTGCCGTCCAACAGTTGCCGTACCGTGGTCATCTGCCTGCCCTCCGAGGGTGGGTTGCAGGGCCGAGTCTGCCACGGCGGATGCTAGCCAGGCGTCAACCAGGTACAACGGGCGCTGCTTGGATTCCTCGTACAGCCGTCCCAGGTACTCGCCGATCAGGCCCAGCGCGATCAACTGCACCCCGCCCAGGAACAGGATCACCGCCATCATCGTCGGCCAACCCGCCACCCGGTCACCGTACAGGGCCGCCTTGGCAATCACCCACACGCCGAATACGAAGGCCACCGCTGCCGTTGCCAGGCCCATGTAGGTCGCCGCCCGCAGGGGAACGGTCGAGAACCCGGTGATGCCCTCCAGCGCGAAGTTCCACAGCCGCCACAGGCTGAACTTGCTGGAGCCGGCCACCCGCGCGTGACGGTGGTAGGGCACAGCAATACGCTTGAATCCGACCCAGCTGAAAAGGCCCTTCATGAAGCGGTGGCGTTCACGCATCTCGCGCAGCGCACTCAGCGCGCGTGGCGACAACAGACGGAAATCACCGGTGTCGGCAGGGATCGGCGTGCGTGACAGGCGGCCGATCACCCGATAGAACGCCGCCGCCGTGGCGCGCTTGATCCAGGCTTCGCCATCGCGGGCCATGCGCGTGCCATAGACGTTGTCATGGCCCTCGCGCCAGCGCGCAACGAACTGCGGCACCAGTTCCGGCGGGTCCTGGCCATCGGCATCCAGGATCATCGCCGCGCCGTCGCGCACCAGATCCAGGCCGGCAGTCAGCGCGGCCTCCTTGCCGAAATTGCGCGACAGCTTCAACGCCGATACGCGCGCGTCGTCCTGCGCCAATCCTGCAATCACCTGCCAGGTACCGTCGTGGCTGCCATCGTCCACATACAGGATGTGGCCATCGATGTCGGGCATTCCGTCCAGCACCGCACACAGGCGGGGATGCAGGCACGGCAGCGCCTGCTCCTCGTTGTAGGCGGCGATGACGACAGTAAGGCGTTCGCGGTTCATGCCCGGATTGTACGTTGCCTGCAGGTGCATGGCCTGCCGCCCCGAGGGCAGGTGTCCTCAGTCTTCCGACAGGTAAGCCGCGCCGCCCAGCTGCCGTGCCTGGCGCTGGATCCATGCCGCGCGCCGCTGCACGTACGGCCCTGGCTTTGCCGCGTTGTAGCGCCGCGGTGCCGGCAACACCGCCGCCAGCCGTGCACTCTCGGCCGGACTCAACCGGGACGCATCCTTACCCCAGAACGTCTGCGCCGCCGCCTGCGCGCCATAGACGCCATCGCCGAACTCGGCGATGTTGGCGTACATCTCCAGGATCCGTTCCTTCGGCCACAGTGCTTCGATCAGCACCGTGTACCAGACTTCCAGGCCTTTGCGGATCCAGCTGCGGCCCTGCCAGAGGAACAGGTTCTTGGCGACCTGCTGGCTGATCGTGCTGGCCCCCCGCAGGCGTCCGCCCTTGGCGTTGTGGTCGCGGGCCTTCTCGATCGCCTGCAGGTCGAAGCCATTGTGGTCGGGGAAGCGCTGGTCCTCCGCGGCCACCAGTGAGATCGGCAGGCTCGCTGCCATCTGGTCCAGGTCGCGCCACTGGTAATGCAGGCGATAGGACCAGTCGGCCTCCCCCAATGCCTCGCCATAGCGCCATAGCATGACCGTGGATACCGGCGGGTCGATGAACCGCAGCACCAGTACCTGCAGGCAGCTGAAAGCGGCCAGCAGCAGCGGCAGCCAGAGCAGCCGTTTCCAGCGCCAGCGCCTGCGGCGCGGGACTTCCGCGATGGCCTCCACCTTGTGCTGCTCTCCCCCTGCCCCCATTACTGGTGCATCCTTCTTCTATCCGGTTGTCGGCGCATTATCCGGCAACCGCCCTCGTTTACGCGCGATGTGAGCCGATGACCGCCAACCCCGATTCCCTGATCCGCTTCCTGCTTCCCGACGCTGGCGTCCGTGGCGTCCACGTGCGCCTGCAGGCTACCTGGCAGGAGATCCTGTCCCACGCCGAGTACCCGGATACCGCCGCCGAACTGCTCGGCGAGGCCTGCGTGGCCTCGGCGCTGTTCACCGGCCACACCAAGATCGATGGCCGCCTCTCGATCCAGCTGCGCAGCAGCACCGCGCTGCGCACCCTGTTTGCCGAGTGCACCGCCGCCGGTACCCTGCGCGGCATCGCCCAGCTCAGCGACGGCGCCGATGCGCCGCGCGACCTGTCCAGCCTGGGTGATGACGCCCTGCTCGCGATCACCATCGAGAACCCGGGCCTGGACCCGCGCGAGCCGCAGCGCTACCAGAGCCTGGTCGCGCTGACCGCACCGGAGCTGGACGAGGCCTTTGAGGACTACTTCCGCCAGTCCGAACAGCTGCCGACCCGCCTGCTGCTGGCCGCCGACCGCAACGGCGCCGCCGGCCTGCTGCTGCAGAAGCTGCCGGGTGACGAGGGTGACGAGGACGGCTGGGCGCGTGCCAGCGCCCTGTTCGAGACCCTGGGCAAGGCCGAGCTGCTGGCCACCCCGGCCGAGCAGTTGCTGCACCGCCTGTTCCACGAAGAGAAGCCGGAACTGATGGGCGGCAAGCCGCTGTCCTTCGCCTGCTCCTGTTCCCGCGAGCGGGTCGCGTCGATGCTGCAGTCGCTGGGCGAGGACGAGGCCCGTGCCGCAGCCGCGGACACCGGCGCCGTCGAGGTCCGTTGCGAATTCTGCGGGCGGGAGTATCACTTTCCTTTGACGGAGTTCGGCATACTGTTCCACGGTGCCGAGGGGACTGTACCGGCGCCTGAACGGCTTCAGTAAACGGCTTGTCTTGCATCTGGGGGGATCAAGGCTTGTTAAGAATTCATAAACACCCTAGGATCAAGTTCCCGTCTCCGCGGGAACTTCCGTTGTCCGTCCCTGTCTGAACTGGTCCGATGCGTACCTTCCTGCGTCTACCGCTGGCCCTGCTGATCGCCCTTGGCGCGATCACGGGCGTGCACGCGCAGAGCAAGGACACCCGGACCGTGCTGCCGGTATGGAACAAGGGCAGCGGCAAGGTCGAGGCCCTGCTGTACCTGGAGCCCACCGGTGAACAGGCCGCCGGCGCCCGCTGGCACTTCGGCCGCAACTCACTGGATGCGGCCTTCGGCCTGTCCTCCGGCGATTCGCTGGGCCTGCTCTGCAACAGCAGCAGCGGGACCAGCATGAGCGGCCTGGCCAGTCACTGCATGCTGGCCAGCCTGGGTGACGACGACGACCTCAACAGCCGCCGCTTCACCGGTACCGCCGCGCTGAACCGCAGCAGCAGCCGTCTCGGCATCACCGCCGGCACCGGCCGTGAAACGCTGCCGGCGTGGCTGTCCGGCCCGAACAAGACACCCTCGCTGCGTGCCGAGCAGAACGATCTGACCGTATTCGCGCAGAAGAACATCGGCCGCGAGGGCTTTGTCTCGATTGCCGGTACCTACGCCAAGGCGCGCCTGGTGCCGCTGGCCGACGCCGCACCGTCCATCGTCGACCGCTGGGACAGCAAGAGCCTGAGCATCGGCGCCGGCTACGGCAATTTCACCGGCAGCATCATCGGCCGCGTGATCGATGTGCCGGGCAAGCCCGGCAAGTGGGAAGGGCTGGGTATCGGCCTGACCTGGCGTACCCCGTGGTCTGGCCAGCTTACTGTTGGCGCCGAGAACGTGATCAGCCGCGGTAAGAATCCGTTCTCCCCGCGCAATGAAAGCAACGACGACGGCACTGTGCCGTATGTGCGTTACGAACAGGATCTCTGACCCCACCAGGTGTGGGTCCAACGATTGACTGTCCACGGGCGCCGAAAGGCGCCCGTGGCGCATGCGTGATCGCGATACAGACTGAACGCTACCCTACGCCGGAGAGACGCTGGCATGCATTTCGACATGCTGCGATACACAACAGTGAAAATTTTTTCATCACTTCCGCATAACAAACGAGACGCAGCTGAGCTTCCACACATACAAGCCTTTGATTTTTCGCATTAAATTTCATTTTTACTAAAATCACAGACTTGATTAACGTAGCTTTAATTCTTGGCGAGCGCCCGCTACTATCGACTCAGCCTCGCGATTTGGGAGCGCTTTTCGCTCCCCCGCCGGGCATTAACCCAGCCAAGATTTCTTGGAGAGAGAGAGCCAATGAATTTCCAGTCCAACAAGCTGCGCGATGCCGTTCTGGTCGCGCTCGTTGCCGGTGTGGCGTCCACTGCCACCGCCCAGGCCCAGGAAGCGACCAACCTTGACCGCATCTCGGTCACCGGTTCGCGCATCAAGAGCACCGACATCGAAACCTCGCAGCCGGTCCTGAGCCTGACCCGCGCCGACATCGACAAGCAGGGCGTGACTTCGGTCGCCGACATCCTGCAGCGCGTTGCCGCCAACGGTGCCGCCCTGAACCGTACCTACAACAACGGCGGTGACGGTTCTGCCGGCGTCAGCCTGCGCAACCTGGGTTCCGAGCGCACCCTGGTACTGGTCAACGGCCGCCGCTGGACCACCGGCCTGGATGGCAGCGTCGACCTGAACACCATCCCGACCGCGATGATCGAGCGCATCGACATCCTGAAGGACGGCGCATCGACCATCTACGGTTCGGACGCGATCGCCGGCGTGGTGAACATCATCACCAAGCAGAACTTCGATGGCGCGGAAGCCAACTTCTACAAGGGCCAGTACAGCGCCGGTGACGGCGACCGCGAAGCGGCCGACTTCACTCTGGGCACCACCACTGACCGCGCTTCGCTGGTGCTGGGCGTCTCCTACGTCAACGAAAAGGCCGTGATGGCCGGCGATCGCAAGATCTCCGCCGGTGGCCCGCCGTTCTTCAGCGGCCAGAGCAGCACCGGTATTCCGGGTTCGTATCTGCGTAACGACGAGCGTTACATCATCCTCAACGGCGTTGAAACGCCGTTCGATCCCAATGTTCACGGCTACAACACCGCGCCGGACAACTACCTGCTGACCCCCAACGAGCGCACCTCGCTGTTCGCGGTGGGTTCTTACAACGTTACCGACAACATCACCTTCCGCACCGAGGCGATGTACAACGAACGCAAGTCCGAACAGCTGCTGGCTGCCATGCCGGTCACCGGCCAGCGCCTCAGCGCGGGCAGCATGTACAATCCGTACGGCGTTGATCTGACTGGCGTCGCGCGCCGCTTCAACGAAACCGGTGGACGTTCGTTCAACCAGAACGTCAAGAACTGGCACTTCTACGGTGGTTTCGAGGGCTTCTTCGAATTCGCCGACCGCAATTTCGACTGGGATGTCGGCTACCGCTACGACAAGACCGACCAGAACGATCTGACCTACGGCCTGTTCAACAAGCAGCGTCTGGCCGAGGCATATGGTCCCTCGGCGATCCGCGATGGCAAGGCTGTGTGCCTCAACTCCGCTGGCGCAATCATTCCGGGCTGCGCCCCGATCAATCCGCTGGGTGGGATGGGTTCGATCTCGCAGGAGGCACTGGATTACACCTCGTTCACCGCGCATGACTCCGCCAGCCTGGTGTCCAAGGGTTATTACGCCAACATCTCCGGCGAAATCGTGCAGCTGCCGGCGGGTGCATTGGGCTTCGCAGCTGGTTACGAATATCGCAAGGAAACCGGTCAGTTCGATCCGGACGCCTTCATCGCCTCTGGCCTGAGCACCGGCAACGGAGCATCCCCAACCAAGGGTAGCTATGACCTGGACGAGTTCTTCCTGGAACTGTCGATCCCGGTGCTGGCTGACCTGCCGGGCGCCAAGCTGCTCGACTTCAGCGCGGCAACCCGCTACTCGAAGTACAGCAACTTCGGCAACACCACCAACAACAAGTTCGGTTTCCGCTGGAAGCCGATCGACGACCTGATGGTGCGTGGTAACTACTCGGAAGGCTTCCGCGCCCCGAGCATCAACAACCTGTATCGCGGTGATGCTGACTCGTTCGAGAGCTACATCGATCCGTGCTCCTCAACGTCTGGTCGCCGTACCGGCGCTATCGCGGCACAATGTGCGGCAGAGGGCGTGCCGATCGGCTTCGTTCAGCCGGGCGCTGGTAGTGGTGCGAAGCAGACTCCTGAGCCGTTCACCTGGCAGGCCAACCCGAACCTGAAGCCGGAAACCTCGACCAGCAAGACGCTGGGCCTGGTGTGGAGCCCGAGCTTCGTGCAGGGTCTGAACGTGACCCTGGACTGGTGGCAGATCAAGATCGAGGACGCCATCACCCGTCCGGCCATCCAGGACATCATGGATCGTTGCTATGGCGGCACCGCGCAGGAGCAGGCAGCCAACTGCGGCCTGATCACGCGTGACCCGAACTACGGCAGCACCAACCAGCGTTACACCATCACCAACGTCAACATGCCGCTGCAGAACCTGGCGTCGTACAAGGTGGAAGGTTGGGATCTGGGCATCCTGTACAAGTTGCCGGAAACTTCGATCGGCCAGTTCACCATCACTCTGGACGGCACCTACCTGTCCAAGTGGGATACCAAGTCGACTCAGGATGCTCCGATCGAGGGTCGCCAGGGACGCTATCTCGACCAGGATCCGTACTGGCGCATCCGTTCCAATCTGTATGTGGACTGGTCCTACGGGGACTTCGGGGTCAACTACGGCATTCGTTACAAGTCCGGCATGACCGAACCGTGCCCGTTTGATCCAGTCAAGGAACCGGAAACCTTCGCATACTGCTCTGATGGCGCGAAGGGAACGAACCACATTGGTGCCACGACGTACCACGACATCCAGTTCCGCTACAACACGCCGTGGAAGGGCACCATCATGGTCGGCCTGAACAACGCGTGGGACAAGAGCCCGCCGGTTTCGTACTACACCTCGTACAACATGTTCGACCCGCAGTACGACCTGCCGGGCCGCTACATGTACATGCAGTACAAGCAGAAGTTCTGATCGATCCACTGATCAGCTGATGCAGCAACGGCCCCGCAAGGGGCCGTTGTTTTTTGTGCCTCCGGCAATACATGGATGGCGCAAGAAAAAAGCCGCGGCAGTGCCGCGGCTTGCTCGTGACCAGTACGGCAATCTTCAACCGTTCGGAATCAGCGTCTCGATGAGATGCTCGACATAGGCCTCGAAATCCTCGCGCGCCTGCTTGGGCTGCTGCAGCTGCAGCGACAGCTGCAGGAAGCCGACATAGGCGGCGTAGGCCAGGCGTGCGCGGTGGCGCGCATCGGTCGAGCTGAGCCCTGCCTGGCGGAACGAGGCGATCAGATAGTCGAGGCGGCGCTGCGACACGCGGTCGATCACCGGACGCACCATCGGATGGTCCAATGCCTTCAGCAGCTCGCTGTAGATGATGTGCGGCTGCACTTCATGCGCCACCATCTGGAACAGCTGGCGCAGGCGCACGCGCGGGTCCGGTACGTCTTCCAGGCTGCCGAACACCTGTTCCTGTTCGAACAGTTCCCAGCGTTCCAGCGCGGCCTGCAGCAAGGCGTCACGCGAGGGGAAATGCCAATAGAAACTGCCCTTGGTCACGCCGAGGCGCCGCGCCAGCGGTTCCACCGCAACGGCGCCTACGCCTTGTTCAGCAATCAGGTCGAGGGCCGCCTGGGCCCAGTCTTCGGCACTCAGGCGGCTGTTGCGGCCGGCGCGCGGTTCGCCGGCGGAAGCGTCAGGTTGATTCATGGGCTGATTTAACCATACGCCGGGGTTCGTTGCAGTACGCCGTTGCGGGCGAAACCGTCAAAGGGCTCTCCTGCAGGGCTGCCGCACCGCACCATACGATGCAGTATTGACTTCCCTCACAAGCGATCCATACTAGCAAGTATGGTTACGTCCCCTACTCCCGCTGCGTTCCATGACCTGCACCTGGAGGCGGCCCATGGTGCCCGCCTCGCCGCCACTGCCAGCGACCACGGTCGTCGTGGCCGGGTGCTGTTCGCGCACGGTTTCGGCCAGACCCGTCACGCCTGGAATGCCACCGCGCGTGCCCTGTCTGCAGCCGGCCTGCAGACGCTGGCTTATGACGCACGTGGTCACGGCGATTCGGACTGGAATGCCGCCGACCTGCCCTATCACGGCGAACAGTTCGCCGATGACCTGATCGTGCTGGCTGGCGAACAGCCACGCCCGCCGGTGCTGGTTGCAGCCTCGATGGGGGGCCTGTTCGGTCTGCTGGCCGAGTCGCGCTGGCCGGGCCTGTTCTCGGCGATGGTGCTGGTCGACATCACCCCGCGCTGGGATACCGCCGGTGTCGAGCGCATCCTCGCCTTCATGACCGCCCATCCCGACGGATTCGCCTCGCTGAGCCAGGCCGCCGACGTGGTCTCGGCCTACATGCCGCACCGTCCGCGCAAATCCGAGCAGTCGCTGCGCGCGCTGCTGCGCGAAGACGGTCACGGCCGCTGGCGCTGGCACTGGGATCCGCGCCTGGTGGCCGAACTGGCCCGCGACAGCGAACAGCACCAGGACGCACTGGCCGAAGCCGCGCGCCAGGTGAAGTGCCCGCTGCTGCTGGTCAGCGGCGGTCGCAGCGACCTGGTCACGCCGCAGACCGTGGCCGAATTCCTGGCGTTGGCGCCGCACGCGCGTCATGTACAGCTGCCGCAGGCCACGCACATGGTCGCCGGCGATGACAACGACGCCTTTACCGCTACTGTGTTGGACTATCTGGACGTGTTGCCCGCAGCAGACGCTGCGGCTTCGTCCGCCACAAACGAGCACGTCACCGGAGCACGCTCATGAGCATCGTTCTTCCCTTCCTCGCCCTGCTGCTGGCAGGCGCGTTCGTCGCCTACCACCGCATGCGGCTGGTTACCTGGACGCTGATCAGCGTGGCCCTGCTGGCCGCCTGCTGGTTCATTCCCTACGTCAACCAGACCGCCACGATCGTCGCGGCCGCTGTATTGGCCGTCATCGCCGTGCCGCTGCTGCTGCCGTTCATCCGCAAGCCGCTGCTGACCGGCCCGATGATGAAGGTGTTCCGCAAGGTGCTGCCGCCACTGTCGCAGACCGAGCGCATCGCGCTGGAAACCGGCTCGGTCGGTTTCGAGGGTGAACTGTTCACCGGTGATCCGGACTGGAACATCCTGCTCAACTATCCCAAGCCGCAGCTGACCGCCGAAGAACAGGCCTTCCTCGATGGCCCGGTGGAAGAGCTGTGCACCATGGTCAACGACTGGGAAATCACCCACGTCCACGCCGACCTGCCGCCGGAACTGTGGGCCTTCATCAAGAAGAACAAGTTCTTCGGCATGATCATCCCGAAGGAATACGGCGGCCTGGGCTTCTCTGCGCTGGCCCACCACAAGGTGATCCAGAAGCTGGCGTCGGTGTCTTCGGTGGTCAGCTCCACCGTCGGCGTGCCCAACTCGCTGGGCCCGGGTGAACTGCTGGTGCATTACGGCACCCAGGAACAGAAGGACCAGTACCTGCCGCGCCTGGCCGATGGCCGCGAAGTGCCCTGCTTCGGCCTGACCGGTCCGTTCGCCGGTTCCGACGCCACCTCGATTCCCGATTACGGCATCGTCTGCAAGGGCGAGTGGAACGGCGAGCAGGTGCTCGGCGTCAAGCTGACCTTCGACAAGCGCTACATCACCCTGGCCCCGGTTGCCTCGCTGATCGGCCTGGCCTTCCGCATGTACGATCCGGATGGCCTGATCGGCGATACCCGCGACATCGGCATCACCCTGGGCCTGCTGCCGCGCGACACCGCCGGTGTTGAAATCGGCCGCCGCCACTTCCCGCTGAACTCGACGTTCCAGAACGGTCCGATCCGCGGCAAGGACGTGTTCATTCCGCTGACCCAGCTGATCGGTGGCGCTGCCATGGCCGGCAAGGGCTGGAACATGCTCAACGAGTGCCTGGCCGTGGGCCGCTCGATCACCCTGCCGTCCACCGCCAGTGGTGGTGCCAAGGCCGGTGCCGCCGTGACCGGCGCCTATGCACGCATCCGCAAGCAGTTTGGCCTGTCGGTCGGCCGCTTCGAAGGCGTGGAAGAAGCGCTGGCCCGCATCGGCGGCAAGGCGTACAAGATCAGCGCACTTTCGCAGGCCACTGCGGCGGCGGTTGACCGTGGTGACGTGCCGTCGGTGCCGTCGGCGATCGCCAAGTACCACTGCACCAACATGAGCCGCGAAGTGATCTCGGACATGATGGACGTGATCGGCGGCAAGGGCATCATCCTGGGGCCGCGCAACTTCGCCGGCCGCAGCTGGCAGGCCGCGCCGATCGCGATCACCGTGGAAGGCGCCAACATCATGACCCGCAGCCTGCTGATCTTCGGCCAGGGTGCGATCCTCTGCCACCCGTGGGTGCTGAAGGAAATGAAGGCTGCGCAGGATCCGGATACCCGTGCCGGTCTGCAGGAGTTCGATCGCAGCCTGTTCGGCCACATCCGCTATGGCCTCTCCAATGCCGTGCGTTCGTTCTGGTTCGGCCTGACCGGTGCACGCTTCGGTGCTGCCCCGGGTGACGCCTACACCCGCCGCTACTTCCGCAAGCTGGACCGTTACTCGGCCAACCTGGCGCTGATGGCCGACATCTCGATGATGACCCTCGGCGGCAAGCTGAAGTTCAAGGAATCGCTGTCCGGCCGCCTGGGCGATGTGCTGAGCCACGTCTACATGACCAGCGCCATGCTCAAGCGCTACCACGACGAAGGCGCACCGCAGGCCGACCAGCCGCTGCTGGCCTGGGCCTTCCATGACAGCGTGCACAAGATCGAAGAATCGCTGTCGGCCGCGCTGCGCAACTTCCCGATCCGTCCGATCGGTTGGCTGATGTGGGCGTTGATCTTCCCGCTGGGCCGTCGTGCCGAGGCCCCCGGCGACCGCCTGAGCCGCCGTGTTGCCGCTCTGCTGATGGCGCCGAACGAAGCCCGCGACCGCCTGGCCAGCGGCGTGTTCCTGACCCCGTGCGAGAACAACCCGGGCGGCCGTATCAACAGCTACCTGAGCAAGGCGATCATGGCCGAGCCGGTGGAGCGCAAGTTCCTGAAGGCGCTGAAGAGCAAGGGCATCGAAGCGCTGGACTTCAAGAGCCAGCTGGACGAAGCCGTGGCCGAAGGCGTCATCACCCAGGACGAGCGCAGCCTGCTGGAAGAACTGCGTACGCTGACCCTGGACACCATCACCGTGGACGACTTCGACACCCACGAACTGCGCGCGGCCAGCTACTACGACCGCCAGCACAAGGACCCGCATTCGCAGGCGGCCTGATCGCCCGCGACACGCGTTGCCACGACGGCGGGCCTCGGCCCGCCGTCGCTTTATCCGCCGACCGGAACATCAACCATGTCCACGCCCCTGCTCTCGCTTTACCACCGCCTGCAGCGCTGGCCTGCCGGCAACTGGCTGTTCTCACGCGCGGTGTGCTTCAAGGCGCCCTACTTCGCCAGCATCGCGCCCACCATCACCGCACTGGAGCCAGGCCGCTGCGAAGGCGTGATCCGCCAGCACCGCCGCATCAACAACCACATCGGCACGGTACATGCGATCGCGATGTGCAACCTGGCCGAGCTGGTCGGCGGGGTGATGGTGGACGCCAGCCTGCCGCCAGACATGCGCTGGATCCCCAAGGGCATGGAAGTGAAATACCAGGCCAAGGCCTTGGGCACGTTGAAGGCCGTGGCGACGCCCATGTTGTCCATCGTCAGTGCTGCGGACGGCTACGACCTGCCCGTGAAGGTCAGCGTGACCGATGCGGCAGGGACCGAGGTGTTCCATGCGACCATCGCGATGTGGGTATCGCCGCGCCCTCCGCGCACAGGCTGATCAACCATGACGACCGCTGAACTGCTTGTGCGCCTGGCAGGCATTCACAGCCTGGGGTTTGCCGCCTTCCATCTAGCGTTCTGGCGGCTGTTCGGCTGGAAACGCGAGCTCGCCCAGCTCGGCACGGTCAACCGCGCGATCATGCAGATCCTCAATCTGCGCGTGATCTATGTGTTCCTGGGAATGGGGCTGATCGCGCTGATCTTTGCCCCGGACCTGGTCGGCACTCGTCTGGGGTTGGTCCTGCTGGGTTTCATGGCGGTGTTCTGGGTGGGCCGCGCGCTTGAACAATTCGTCTTCCTGCGCATCAACGACTGGCGCGTACACCTGCTGACGGGCCTGTTCGTGCTGGGTGCGGCGCTGCATGCCGTGCCAATGTGGCTGGGCATCATGCGCGCCATCAGCCGCTGAGCGGCGGCGCCTGCCAGCACGCGCCGACTTCAGAACGCTCGCGACGCCAGCGCCAGAATGGCCGGTACGGCCTGGATCATGAAAATGCGCCGGCTCACGCTGTACGCGCCATAGCACCCGGCCACCACCACGCAGGCCAGCGAGAACGTCACCAGCACCGGCTGACCGATCACCAGCCCCACCACGATGCCCGCCGCCAGGAAGCCGTTGTACAGGCCCTGGTTGGCCGCCAGCACGCGCGTGGTCTCTGCCTTCTCGGGCGTGTTGCGGAAGGTCTTCAGGCCCAGCGGGCGGGTCCACAGGAACATTTCCAGCACCAGGAAGTACAGGTGCAGCACCGCGACCAGCACGGTCAGCAGCAGCGCGATCAGCGACATCGTTTCTCTCCTCAAAAAGACTGGACGGGATCAGCGGTCGCGCGGCAGCTTCTTTTCTTCGCGCAGCACACCGAATGCGGCGGCGGTCATGCACGCGGCAACCACCACGCCGCCGATGAACACCACGTGTGAACCAAACAGCGACAAGCCCTTGTGCACCCAGGTGAAGCTCAGGTCGGCACCACGGTAGACCACCGTGTCGATGGCCGCACCGGCCTTGTAGCGCCATTGGCGGTCCACCCGGGTGTAGATGGTTTCGCGTGCCGGCTTGAAGAGCGAGAATTCACTGGCGCGGGTCAGCACCTGCACCACCGCCACCATCATCGGCAGCGGCGATGCGGCCAGCACCGAGAAGCCGATCAGGATAGCGAACGTGGGAATCAGCAGGGCCGGGGCTATGCCGTGGCGCGACAACAGCCAGCGAGTCAGACTCAACTGCAACAGAAGCGTCAGCGCGTTCACCGCCAGGTCGATGCGCGAGAAGAACGCGGTGCTGGCAGCCGGGTCGTTGAAGGCCGCGCGCACGATGCTGGCCTGCTGGTTGTACAACAGGGTGCCCACGCCCACGCCGAACACCACCAGCACGGCCAGCCAGCGCAGCAGCGGCTCGCGTGCGATCAGCTTCAGGCCGTCAAGCACGCTGCCGCCCATCGGCTTCTCGCCCGAGACCAGCTGCTGCTCGCGTTCGCGCAGCACCGCCCAGTGCCGTAGTCGCCAGATGCTCAACAAGCAGACAATCAGGAAACCCGCAGATACCAGCATCAGGTTGGCGATGCCCACACGCTGTGCCAGCGCGCTGGTAATGAGCGGGCCCAGGAACGCGCCGATGGTGCCAGCCGCGCCGATGTAGCCGTAATACGCCCGCGCCTGCGCGTTGGAGAACACGTCGGCCATGAAGCTCCAGAACACCGCCACCGCGAACAGGTTGAACACCATCACCCAGAGGAAGAAGGCCATGCCGCGCCCCGGCACGTTGCTGTCGAACAGCGCGTAGAAGCCCAGCAAGGTGACGATGAAGAACCCATACACCGCCGGCAGGAACACCCGCCGTGGGAAGCGGCTGACCAGCCAGCCGTACACGGGCTGCAGCACCAGCATGATCACGAACACGCAGGAGAACAGGAACTGCAGGACGAAATCCTTCAGCGCGATGCCGTGGCTGGCGAACCAGGCGATCAGCATCGGCGGAAACACGGTCTCCAGATCGGCCGAGGCAGCCATCGCCTCACGCACCGGGCGCAGCACGTAGTAGCCGCTGAGCAGGCAGAAGAAGTACAGGAACGACCACCACAGCGCCGGCGACTCACGCAGTGCCGCCGTCAGCCCACGCAACGGTCCCTTGCCCTTCACCGCGCTCACGCGGTGTCCCTCGCCAGAAGACGGCGGTTGGACAGCGGCATGGCAGGCTCCGGGGCGGTGAAGCGCGTACGTTAGCCAATGCACTGCAACATCGCCAGCAGCAGCCTCGCAGAAGGCCGCAACGCAGTGTCACGGCCCCGCCCGGACGACACGTTCCGACACATGCTTTCGGGGCGTCAAAATTCCAACTTTTTCAACGAGATGCGCATTCATCTTCGCTTTGTTTGTGCACAAGGGAAAAGCGGCGCTAGAATCGCCATCAGCAGTCGCGCACGGGTCTCCACGATGAAAAAGAACAGCCTGCGTCGTCCGATCCGTTCGGCGGCCACCGGTTTGCTGGGCATGTTGATGCCCGTTGCCTTGTCCACCACCGCGCAGACCCCGCCGCCATTGCCGCCGATGCCGGCCAACATCGAATCCGCCGCCACCGCCGTCGCCCACACCCAGCCCGCCGCTTACCGCACCGGCCTGGTGCCGCAGGTGCAGCTGCCGGCGGCCGGCTTCAACGTGGCCAACATCGAATCGATGGCGCAGCAGCTCACCTATGGCGAGCGTGTGCCCGGCATGGCCGTGGCCATCGTGCAGGGTGGCCGCGTACTCAGCGCGCGTGGTTATGGCGTTACCGACGTCAACAACCCGCTGCCGGTCGACGCCCACACCGTGTTCCGCCTGGCATCGCTGTCCAAGGCCTTTGCCGGCACCATGGCCGGCCTGCTGGTCAACGATGGCACGCTGCGCTGGGACAGCAAGGTCACCGACTACGTGCCGGGCTTCCGCCTGAACTCTCCGGAAGCGACCGATCGCCTGACCGTGGCCGACGTGCTCAGCCATCGCGTCGGCCTGCCGTACAACGCCTACGACCGCGACATCGAAGGCAACGCCGAGTACTACGCACTCACCCAGAAGCTGGCCAATACCAGCCTGAAGTGCCTGCCGGGCGACTGCTACGCCTACCAGAACGTGGCCTTCAGCCTGATCGGCGACGTGGTCTATGCCGCCTCGGGGAGCTTCTACGAGCAGTCGGTCGAGCGCCGCATCTTCAAGCCGCTGGGCATGAACGATGCCAGCCTCGGCCTGGCCGGCATCCAGGCCAGCTCGCGCTGGGCGCGTCCGCACGTGCGCAGCCGCAATGGCTGGGTGTCGCTGACACCGAAGCCGACCTACTACCGCGTCGCCCCGGCCGCCGGCGTCAACGCCAGCGCCAGCGACATGGCGCAGTGGCTGCTGGCCCACACCGGCCATCGCCCGGACGTGCTGCCGGCACCGCTGCTGGCCACCCTGCATTCGAGCCTGATCAACACCCCGGGCGAAATGCGTTCGGGCTGGCGCCGCGAGCGCCTGCATTCGGCCGGCTACGCACTGGGCTGGCGCACCTTCGACTACGCCGGCCACGATGTGGTGTTCCATGCCGGTGCCGTGCAGGGCTATCGCGGCCTGGTCGCGCTGGTGCCGGAACGCGATCTCGGCATCGCCATCATGTGGAACGGCGAAAGCGGCCTGCCCAGCGGCCTGCTGCCAACGGTGCTCGATTCCGCGCTCGGCCTGCCGACGCAGCGCTGGCTGGACGTGGACACCGACTTCGGCAGTGACAACCTGATGGCCGAAGGCGCGAGCCCGGCGCAGCAGGACAAGCGCAAGGGCAAGGGTGCTTCGAGCAACCGTGCGGTGGCCTCGCCGCGCTGAGTTGGCGGGCTTCACCGTGTGTGCGAAGGGCGGCCTGCGGGTCGCCCTTTTTGTTGGCAGTTGTAGAGCAAAGCAGTCGAGCACCGCTCGACTCTACAAACGGAAGGCTAATGCGCGAAGTAGTGCATGCCGCCATCCACCGGAATCACCGCGCCGGTGATGTAGCCGGCCAAGGGCGAGGCCAGAAAGGCCACCAGCGGCGCCACCTCCTCCGGATCACCAAAACGCCCGATCGGAATGTTGCGTTCGATGAACTCACGCCGGCTTTCTTCGGTGGGATGCAGCCGGTCCCGGATCTGAGCACTGTTGATGCGTCCCGGCGCGATTGCATTGACCGTGATGCCCTGTGAGGCCAGCGCCGACGACAGCCCTTTGCTCCACAGATGCAACGCCGCCTTCGCCGCCGTGGCAGCATTCACCGCGCGCGGTTCCATTGAACCGCTGAGGTTGATCACCCGCCCCCAGCCCTGCGCCTGCATCGCCGGCAGCAGTGCCTGGGTCAGGCGTCGTGCCGAAGAGAAGTTCAAGGCCATGGCTTCCTCCCAGACATCGTCCCCCGCATCCACGGTGGTCGGCCGGCCTCCTCCAGCCGCATTGACGAGGATGTCGACACGCGTCAGTGCCGCCGAGGCTGCATCCGCAATGTGGCGTACCTGCTCCGCATCGGTGAGGTCGCCCAGCAGGACGATCGGTGCCGGCGCGCCTGCAGATTCGATCTCTGCCGCCAGTGCATGCAGCGGCTCGGCACGCCGTGCGCTGATCGCAATGCGTACTCCCTGGGCCGCCAGCAGCCTGGCCACACCGGCACCGATGCCACTGCCCGCCCCGGTGACCAGCGCGGTACACCCTTCAAGCCCCAGATCCATGATGCTCTCCCAATCCGCCAGCCGGTACATCCGGCCCGTGCAGTACATGCTGTTTGATCACCCCTGATTGATAAACTCCGCGCAGGTTTCAGCATTCAACACCCGGGGTGTCAGATGAATCTGCTGGAGAGCATGCAGGTCTACGTGCTGATCGTGGACAAGGGCAGCCTCAGCGCTGCGGCGGCGGCGATGGATATCTCGGCGACGATGACCGGCAAGCACCTGCGTGCGCTGGAAGCACGGCTGGGAATGCAGCTGTTGAGCCGTACTACCCGGCGCCAGCACATGACGCCCTTCGGCGAGGACTACTACACCCGCTGCCGGGAGATCCTGCGGCTGGTGGAAGAAACGGACGCACAGGCGCAGCACCAGCAGCTGGCACCGGCGGGCACGTTGCGCATCAGTGCGCCGGTGATCTTCGGCACGCACGCACTGGTACCGGCACTGGCCGAATACATGGCGCGCCATCCGGATGTCCGGGTCGAAGTCACGCTGAGCGACCGCGTGGTCGACCTCGCCGAGGAGGGTTTCGAAGCGGCGCTGCGCATCGGCACGCTGGCCGACAGCAGCATGCTGGTGGCGCGTGCGCTGGCACCGTATCGCTTGATGATGTGCGCATCGCCGGCGTACCTGGCCAGGCATGGCACGCCTCGCAGCCTGCAGGACCTCGCCCTGCATCAGTGCCTGTCCTTCGAACCGAGCGCACTCGCACAGTGGCTGCAGGCCGATGCTGGCGAACTCGAGCGTGTGCCTGGCGGCCGGCTGCAGATCAACAACGGCGAAGCGCTGCGCACGGCAGCGCTGCATGGGCTGGGCATCGTGCTGCAGTCGGCACTGCTGCTGGCTGCCGACATCGACACCGGACGCCTGGTGCAGCTGTTCCCTGAGTTCGGCCAGACCGGTCGGCCGATGCACGTGGTCTACGCCCACGATCGCTACCACTCGACCCGCCTGCGCAGCTTCCTGGACTTCCTGGTGGAGCGCTTTCCACCGGCGCCGCACCGCTAGCGTCGACCGTCAGAAAAGCAGTCGAGCACGGCTCGACCCTGCAAACGGCCCATAAAAAAACCCCCTCCCCGCTGGGCAGTCAGGGAAGGGGGTTTCAGGATGCGGCTATCGGGAAGTACTTAGATCAGCGGCGCCGGGGTTGCCGGCAGAGCGACCGGAGCAGCCTTCTTCTTGCGGGCGGCCGGCTTGCGCTTGGCAACCTTCTTCGCTGCCTTCTTCGGGGCAGCCTTCTTGGTCGCCTTCTTCGCGGTCTTCTTTACTGCCTTCTTGGCGGTCTTCTTGACGGCCTTCTTGGCAGTTGCCTTCTTCGCGACCTTCTTGGCCGGCTTGCGGGCCGTTGCCTTCTTGGCAGTCTTCTTGGTGGCCTTCTTGGCTACCTTCTTGACGGCCTTCTTCGCGGTCTTCTTGACGGCCTTCTTGGCAGTGGACTTCTTGGCTACCTTCTTCGCCGCCTTCTTCACTGCCTTCTTCGCAGTGGTCTTCTTGGCGACCTTCTTCGCAGCCTTCTTCACTGCCTTCTTGGCGGTCGCCTTCTTCGCGACCTTCTTCACTGCCTTCTTGGCAGCGGCCTTCTTCGCGACCTTCTTCACCGCTTTCTTGGC
The DNA here is from genome assembly GCF_039673015.1 of Stenotrophomonas sp. TWI1409. Classification (NCBI taxonomy): domain Bacteria; kingdom Pseudomonadati; phylum Pseudomonadota; class Gammaproteobacteria; order Lysobacterales; family Lysobacteraceae; genus Stenotrophomonas; species Stenotrophomonas sp. TWI1409. The sequence continues at coordinate 2,720 of NZ_JBDJKU010000066.1, read as the reverse complement.
GGCGGGCTTCTTCTTCGCAGCTTTCTTGGTTGCCATGGGATGGCTCCTCGTCAGTGATAGGGAGTTGAAACGCCCAGGTGGATCAAACCCGCGGATGCTGCGTGCGGGGACCGCCGGCGCGTCAGGCGCGCCGTTACGGATGCGGCAATGCCCGCCTCGATCGGCGGAGCGGACATCGGAACGGGAGTTGCCTTGCATTTCTCCGGGGGAAGCGGGGCCATGTCCACCGTCATCAGGGTCGCGGTGGTCTTGAAGGGGCTGCTTCGCATCGGACGATTGATTCTGCGCACTCGGTTGGGCAGGCAAGGTCTGCTGAGGCGAAACCTAATCACGGTTTTTTTTACTGTCAACAACCCCCGCGAAAAATTTTCACATCCGCGCCATCCCGGACGCCGTCCTCGCCACCGCCGTGCGCGCCCTGCAACGACCATTGAAGCGGCGCGCACGCGCGCCGCATACGACGAAGTCGATGCGCTCTCTGAACAAAAAACACTTGAAATAAGCACTCTGCGCAGATAGGCACATGTTCCGGACAACAGCGCACGTGCATCGCCGATGGTCACCCGCACCGTCGCCAACGCCAGCACAACGGGGCCGCAACGGGGGGCGAAAAGTTTTCACATTCGATCGCTTCGGCGCGGGGCGGAAACGCGGATTTGCGCAAAACTGCGCACGCTGATCGGCACCGTTCGTCTGTCGGCTGATGCCACGCCGAGGGTGCAGAGCGAACCCGCCGTCATGAGTCCGACGCACTCGCCAAAACAAAAACGGCCACCCGAAGGTGGCCGTTCCAGAACCCGGAAGTGACGACTCAGTGGTCGTCGTTTTCCAGGGCTTCGGCATACGCGTCCGGATCCAGCAGTTCGTTGACCTCTTCAGCGTTGGTCAGTTCGACCACGAACATCCAGCCTTCGCCGTAGGCATCTTCATTGATGGTTTCCGGCTTGTCGGACAGCGCCGAGTTGACCTCGACGACCTTGCCGCTGATCGGGCTGTAGACGTCCGAGGCGGCCTTCACCGACTCGACAACGGCGATCTGCTCGCCAGCCTTTGCGTCGGCGCCGACTTCCGGCAGTTCGACGTAGACCAGGTCACCCAGCAGGCCCTGGGCGTGGTCGGAAATACCGACGGTGACACGGCCATTGCCTTCGACACGGGCCCACTCATGGGACTTGAGGAACTTGAGGTCGCCGGGGATCTCGCTCATGGGACTGCTCCAGAGATATGCAGGGGTGGAAAAAACGGGGCTAGTGTAACCAACCGGCCGCCACTGCTGTCAGTGACGATCGGCAGTTTCGGATCAGGCGTCGGCGAGCACGCCGGGCTGGGCCTGGCCTTCGCGCACGAACGGGAACTTGACCACGCGCACCGGCACCTGCCGGCCACGGATGTCGACGGTGACCTCGCCGAGTTCACCGGCCGGTACACGGGCGAAGGCGATGCCCTTGGCCAGGGTCGGCGAGAAGGTGCCGGACAGGATCTCGCCCTGGCCGCCGGCGGTGGTCACCGCCTGACCATGGCGCAGCACGCCCTTCTCGTCCATCACCAGACCGATCATCTGGCGGGCGGTGCCGGCAGCCTTCTGCGCTTCCAGCACCTCGCGGCCGATGAAGTCGCGGCCTTCGTCCAGCGACACGGTCCAGGCCAGCGCCGCTTCGTACGGGCTGATCTCTTCGTCCATGTCCTGGCCGTACAGGTTCATGCCGGCTTCCAGGCGCAGCGTGTCGCGTGCGCCGAGGCCCGCCGGCTTCACGCCCGCCGCCAGCAGGCGGTTCCAGAACGCGACCACGGCGTCCTGCGGCAGCAGGATTTCGAAGCCGTCTTCGCCGGTGTAACCGGTACGGGCGACAAACAGTTCGACGCCGTCATCGGACTGCACCTGCAGGGCGGCGAAACGGCCCAGCTTGGCCAGCGCTGCGCGATCGCTTTCGCGGGCCAGGCCGATCACGATGTCGCGCGCCTGCGGGCCCTGCACGGCGAGGATGGCCAGGTCCGGGCGCTGCTCGACGGTGACGCCGAACGGTGCAGCCTGCTCGCGCAGCCAGGCCAGGTCCTTCTCGCGGGTGGAGGCATTGACCACCATGCGGAAGAAATCGTCGCCCAGGTAGTAGACGATCAGGTCGTCGATGACGCCGCCGCGCGGATTCAGCATGCACGAGTACAGCGCCTTGCCGGTCACCTTCAGCTTGTCGACCGAGTTGGCCAGCAGGCGGCGCAGGAACGGCTTGACCTGGTCACCGCGCAGGTCGACCACAGCCATGTGGCTGACGTCGAACACACCCGACTCGCGACGAACGAGGTGGTGCTCGTCGAGCTGCGAGCCGTAGTGGATGGGCATGTCCCAACCCCCGAAATCGACCATCTTGGCGCCAAGGGCGCGGTGGGTATCGTTGAGCAGCGTCTTCTGGGTCATGACCGGGTCCGGCAGCAGAGGAAACAAGAATCCCCATTATCCCAGATCGGTCGCCCGCAGGTCGCGCCGCAGCGCAGCGGGGTGTTTGGCAGGCCTGCGGCCGGCGCCGCCTTCTACAGCTGGAGCGCAAAGCCTGAGTTCATCGGCTCTGGATTGACTCGGCCTGGGCGGGTCGGAGCGAGTGCTTTTGCTCTTTGCTCTTTTTCTTTTTCCGTGGGCTGGACGCGCACGGAAACTGTCGGGGGCCGGGCGGGTTGTGCTGGCGGGACCGTTGGCGCCATGGATGGCGCCATCGAGCCCCCATGGG
>NZ_JBDJKU010000065.1:0-22147 GCF_039673015.1 Stenotrophomonas sp. TWI1409 | reverse complement strand
CCGCATGGATGCGGCGACCGAGCTTACATGGACGTACTTGCAGCGGCCCCCGCAACCGGCCCCACCCCGCCTCCTCACAGGAAACCCGCTGTTGCTTCGGCTGTTGCTTCTGAGGTTGCCGGCCAGCGGCCGGCACTACCGCGGGTGCCGGGCGCCGCCCGGCCGATATCCCCTGCTTGACCGCAGCCGGGGCGCCACGGAGAATTCCGCGACTAATTCTCATTTGCTGTTGCGCAGGATGCGGGCGGCAGCCTTCCAGGCCCTCCTCCTTCGATGTTCAAGAACGTCCTGTTCCAACTGCACTGGCTGCTGGGCATCACCGCCGGTGCCGTGCTGGCCGTGATGGGCCTCAGCGGCGCCGTGCTGTCCTTCGAGGATGAACTGCTGCGGGCGGCCAATCCCGGCTTCGCCGAGATCGCCGAGCACCATGCCGACGGCCAGCTTCCGCTTGAACTCAGCGAACTGGTGCCGCTGCTGCAGACCGGCAGTGATCGCCCCCTGCAGCGCCTGCGCGTGGACGCCACCGGGCAGCGGCCTTCGGTGGCACGCTTCGCTGGTGGCAAGGAACACTGGGTCTACTTCGACCCGTACAGCGGCGAGCGCTTCAGTGCCTTGCGTGGGCAGGCGTTCTTCGACTTCGTCGAGGACCTGCACCGCCACCTCGCCGCGGGCGAGCGCGGCAAGTGGATCACCGGCAGCTGTGCGATCGCGCTGCTGTTCTTCACCCTGTCCGGTCTTTACCTGCGCTGGCCTCGACGCTGGTGGCACTGGCGCAGCTGGCTGGCGGTGGAATGGAAACGCAGCGGCCGTGGCTTCCTGTGGAGCCTGCACTCGGTGGTCGGCACCTGGGTGCTGCTGATCTACCTGATGAGTGCGCTGACCGGCCTCTGGTGGTCGTTCGACTGGTATCGCAGTGCCGCCAACACCCTGCTGGGCGTCGCACCGGCCGCCAAGCACAAGGTCGCCACCGGTGCCGCCCTGAACCTGGAACGCATCGAAGCCACGCTGTACGCACTGCCCGGCGTGCGCACCGGCTACATCGACCTGCGCCTGCCGGAGAAGCCGGGGCAGGCACTGAACGTGCGGGTGATGGCCGGTGATCCGTCGCAGCGCGGCGGCCAGCATGACCGCGCGCATGATCTGCTGCAGCTGGACCCAGGCACGGGGGCCACGCTCGATGCCCGCCCCTATGCGCGCCAGGGCGCCGGCGCGCAGCTGGCCACCAGCGTGTTCGCGCTGCACTCGGGCAGTTACTTCGGCGTGCCCGGGCGTGTCGTGGTGATGCTCAGCAGCCTGGGCATGAGCCTGTTCTTCATCACCGGCTGGATGCTCTACCTGGACCGCCGCCGCAGCCAGCGCGCCGCGCGTGACCTGCGCCAGTCGCTGCCAGCAACGCCTGCCGATGGCGGTGGTACGCCGTGGCTGGTGGTGCATGCCAGCCAGAGTGGACTGGGAGAACAACTGGCATGGCGCGCCGCCGCGCAGCTGCAGGCGTCCGGTCATGCGGTGCAGGTGCTGCCACTGGCCCGCGTCGATGCCGCGCAGCTGGCACGCACCGCGCAGGTGCTGTGGGTACTGAGCACCTTCGGCGACGGCGAGCCACCGGATGCGGCGCGAGGCGCTGCACGACGGCTGATGGCACAGACACTCGACCTGTCAGGCCTGCAGTTTGGACTGCTGGCGCTGGGTGACCGACAGTACCCGCACTACTGCGGCTTCGGTCGCCAGGTTGATGGCTGGCTGCTCGGCAACGGCGCGCGCCCGTTGTTCGACCGCATCGAAGTCGATGCCGCCTCGGTAGCGGCCTTGCGCCAATGGCAGCTGCAGCTGGGCGCGCTGACCGGCATCGTCACCGATGACAGCGTACTGCCAGCGGCCACGCAGATGCATGAGTGGCGGCTGCTCGGCCGCGACCGGCTCAATCCGGGCAGCATCGGTGGTGCCATCTGGCGCATCCGTCATGCGCCACCGGCCGACGTGCAGTGGCAGGCGGGCGACATCCTGCATATCGCGCCCCGGCACAACGCACGGCACGCCAGCGCCGTGTTGAAGGCACAGGGGTTGGATCCGCTGCAGCCGCTGCTGGTGGACGGCCACCCACGCACCCTGCTGGCGCTGGCCAGTGAACGCGAGCTGCCCGAGGCCGACGCCGCGCTGGCAGTGCAGGATGCCTGCCTGTGGCTGTCCGGATTGCCAACGCTGCCCGGACGCGAATACTCCATCGCCTCCTCCACGAGTGATGAAGTGGTGGAGCTGGTGGTGCGGCTGGTGCATGGCGCCTCCGGTCGAGCCGGGCTGGGCTCAGGCTGGCTGTCGCTGCATGCACCGATCGGTGCCAGCATCGCTGCCCGTGTGCACCGCAATCCTGGATTCCATCGTGTCAGTGGCGCCCCGATGGTGCTGATCGGCAACGGCACCGGCATCGCGGGTCTGCGCAGCTTGTTGCGCGAAGCTGCCCACACAGGCGAGCACGGGCACTGGCTGCTGTTCGGTGAGCGCCAGCGCGCGCACGACTTCCTGTTCGCCGACGAGATCGAAGCGTGGCAGGCCGATGGCCATCTCGCGCGGGTGGACCTGGCGTTCTCGCGCGATGGGGAAGGTGGTTACGTGCAGGATTGCCTGCATGCCGCCACCGATGCGCTGCGCGAATGGATGCAGCGTGGTGCAGTGATTCATGTCTGCGGCTCGCTGCAGGGCATGGCCGAAGGCGTGGACCAGGTGCTGCGCGCTGCGCTGGGCGATGAGGTTGTGGAAACGCTGCTGGAGACCGGGCGCTACCGGCGCGACGTGTACTGAGCCACAAGGGTAGTGCCGGCCGCTGACCGGCATGATAAACGACGGGGGCGGCCAGCGGCCCGCACGACCCGGGCGGGATCAGGCCGCAGCGCGCGCCTGTGGCATCGACTGCAGACGGAACGCGCCCACGGCTTCTGCCAGGGCATGTACCTGCGCCTGCATCTGCGCGGTCGAGGCCCCCGCCTCTTCCACCAGACTGGCGTTGCGCTGGGTACTGGCCTCCATCTGCACGATGGTCTGGTTCACCTGGGCGATGCCGGCATGCTGGTCCTGCGACGCGCTGCGGATCCCGGCCAGCAGATCCGCCAGCTGCTGCACGCTGCCGACAATTTCGCCCATCGTGGTGCCAGCCTGCTCGGCCTGCTGGTTGCCCTGCCCGACACGCGTCACCGAATCCTCGATCAATCCCTTGATCTGTTTGGCCGCCTCCGCACTGCGCTGTGCCAGCAGGCGCACTTCGGCAGCCACGACGGCGAAGCTGCGGCCCTGCTCTCCGGCACGCGCCGCTTCCACCGCCGCGTTGAGCGCGAGGATGTTGGTCTGGAAGGCGATGCCATCAATCAGCTGGGTGATGTCACCGATCCGCCGTGAGGCTTCGCTGATGCCATGCATGGTTGCCACCACCTGGCCGACCGCCTCGCCGCCACGCTGGGCCACTGCCGCCGCGCCCTTGACCAGCGCATCCGCACGGCCCGCGGCATCGGCATTGCGGCCAACAGTGTCGGTCAGCTCGTGCATCGACGCTGCCGTCTCTTCCAGATTGACCGCCTGCTGCTCGGTGCGCTGCGACAGATCATGGTGACCGGCAACGATCTCGCCGACACCGGTATCGAGGCTGGACGTGGCCTGCTGGATGCGGGTGACGATGCGGCCCAGTTGCGCGACGGTGGCGTTGGCATCATCGCGCATGCGCGCAAACACGCCCTGCAGTTCACCCTCCATGCGTACGCTGAGATCACCACGGGCGAGCGCAGCCAGCAGCGCCTGCAGATCGCCGAGGTTGGCCTCGAAGGTGGTCAACAGGCGATTGATGCTGGTCGACAGCGTACGCACAAAGCCCTGCTTCCCCTCCAGCGCGATGCGACCGTGCAGGTCACCGTGCGCGGCCGCGTCGACCAGGGCTGCCACTTCGGTTTCCAGCAGGGTTTCCAGCGCGCGACTGCGCCATTCCACCGCCACGCCGAGGAAATGCCCCTCGTCGACAATGGGATTGGCGATCAGCTGATAGCGGACACCGCAATGGCCGATCTCGCGTTCTTCGCGTTGTCGCACGCCGGCCAGGCTTACCAGTGCCGGATGCAGGCGCACCGCATCGCTCCCCACCAGCTCATCGCCCTGACGTTCCAGCTGCTCCAGCAGCGCCGGATTGGCGTACGCCACCAGGCCTTCGGCATCGACCACCATCAGCCCGGTCTGCGCACTGTCCAGCGCCTGGCGCACCCGGGTGTTGCCGCGCGCCACAGCACGTTCGGTCTCGATGCGCGCGCGCAGGCGCTGCTGCATGTCGACCAGGCGCTGGGCAAGCTGGCCGATCTCATCGTTGGCGTTGTAGACGCGCAGGGTGGTGTCGAGGCGGTCGTCGGCGATGTCGCTGGCGAAACGCAGGGTGTCCTGGATCGGCTGGCGCACCGCACGCAGCGCCAGCACCAGGCTGGTGATCAGCACGCCGGCCACCAGCAGCAGGGTCAGTGCGAACAGCACGCTCATCGTGCGCGCGCCGACCTGCTGGCGCGCCTGCGCCTTGGCCAGCGCTGCCACCTGCGCCTGCTGGAAAGCGGCAAGCGCCGGCGCTACGCCCGCGGCGGTATCCAGCAGCGACTGCGCTTCCACATCCAGGCCGACGCGGGCAGCGGTATACCCCAGCAGGGCGCCTTGATAGCCCTCCATCCCGGTGCGCAGGGCGTCCTGCGCATCCGCGGGCAGGCCCGCCAGCGCGAGGTCGAACGGCAGCTTTTCCTCGCTGGCGCGGTCGGCGTGGGTGGAATCACCGTCGAGCAGCAGCAGGGCCTCCTGCCTTCGCATCTTCTGCAGGGACAGCGCCAGCGACGGCCGCTGCAGCGCATCCACCTGTGCCTGCAGGGTTTCGGCGGCCTGCTGCAGCTGTGCAGCGAGGCCGGCCTCACCGCGGCCCATCTCGTCGACCCGTTCAAACAGGGCGGCGACACCCTGCGAGAACGCGTCGGCCGATTCGGTCAGCACCTGCAGCGCCATGCGCCGGCCGGCGTCCATCGGCATCGCGCGAAGCGCCTGCAGGTCAGCCTGCAGGGCCTTCTGTGCTGCCAGCAACTGGCTGCGGTCAGCATCATCGAAACTGCGTGCATACTGGGTCTGCAGGCGGCGCGCTTCGGCCACCCGCGTGGACAGGCTGGCAGCCAGATCGCTGCCGCGCTGGTAGCTGGCCTGGCTGCGCGCGGCCAGGGCGTTGGCATGGCCAGTCCAGGCGTAGACAGCGGCGATCGCCACCAGCCCCAGGCCACAGATCCACAGGGTCGCCTTGAGCTTGTTGGCCACGCTGAGCCGGTGTGGTTGCAGCCACAGCAGCAGGCCGGGGGACGCCGAGCGCAACGTGGCAAGACGCGTGCGCAGGGACCGGAGGTGGGGGACAACGGCCGACATGACAGACTCCAGGCGGAAGGACGCACCTGTATCGGCTGGATCTTGAGCAACTTTAGGGACTTTTTTGAGCCAGCCCCACCGATGGCTGGCGGACGCGGCCTTTGTACCCGGCACAGGCGACGGGGGGATGACACCCGCACGGTGCTTGACCTCAACCCCGGTTGGGGGAGCACAGTGGACTCCCTCCCCCGCCCGGTGCCTCCATGACGACGCTCGATGTCCCCCGCTACCTGCAGCGCCTGCAGCTGGATGCGCCGCCACCGCTGACGCTGGCGGGCCTGACGCTGCTGCAGCAGCGCCACAACGCACTGCTGCCCTTCGAAACCCTCAGCTGCCTGCTGCGCGATGCGGTGCCGATCGACCTGGACAGCGTGCAGCGCAAGCTGCTTGACGAGCGCCGCGGTGGCTACTGCTTCGAACTCAATGGTGGGTTGCTGGCGCTGCTGCAGGCCTTGGGCTTCGATGCCCAGCCATTGAGCGCGCGCGTACTGCTGGCCGCCCAGGACGACGAACTGACCGCGCGTACCCATCTGCTGCTGCGCGTGCAGGTGGACGGCGATGACTGGCTGGTGGATGCCGGTTTTGGCAGCCTGACCCCGACCGTACCGCTGCGCCTGCATGACCCGCAGCCGCAGGCCACCCCGCACGAACGCTATCTGTTGCAGCGGTTGGAAGACGGCGGTGATTTCATGCTGTCGGCCGAATCCAGCGACGGCTGGCGGGTGATGTACCGCTTCGATCTGCAGGCGCCGGCGCCGATCGACAACGTGGTGGGCAACTGGTACGTATGTACCCATCCCGACTCCAGTTTCCCCGGCCAGCTGCGCGCATCGCTGACCGGCCCGGACTGGCGCCGCACCATTGGCAGCGGCAACTACACCGAGTATCGCCCCGGGCAGGCGCCGGACAAGCGCCCGCTGCATGACGTCGGAGACGTGCGCGACGTGCTGGAGCAGCGCTTCGACATCCAGCTTCCGGACGACCCGCGGCTGGATCCAGCGATCAACGACTGGCTGCAGCGCTCGCGCGCCGCGACCCACGTGTAGCGTCAAGCCATGCCCGACGGGCGCTTTTTGTAGAGTCGAGCCGTGCTCGACTGGCGCTTTGGTAGAGTCGAGCGATGCCCGACTGACGCGCTCCCAGCACCCTGGAAGCAGTCGAGCATGGCTCGACGCTATATGGACGCGCGCGCCTGCACCGCGATACGGTTGCCTTCACTGTCGCGGATCTCGGCCACACGCCAGTCACCGGCATCAGCGGGGCCGAAACGCAGTTCGGCTCCAGCCTGCAAAGCTCGCTCGAGGCTGGCATCAAGGTCATCGACCCCGATGTAGATGCGCGCGCCCAGTTCCGACGGCCGGTAGTCCGCCCCTTGCACCAGCGCCATGCTGGCCCCTGCGGCTTCATCGGCGAATGGCAGGTAGGCCATCCGGCAATCGTGCAGCACGATCGGTTCGTCCACCTGCACCTGCAACCACTGCTGGTAGAAGGTGATGGCACGGGCCAGGTCACTGGCTGGGATTTCGACATGCAGGATCGGATTCATCCGCGCAGGATAACCGGACGCTGACATCGCCTGCGCAGCAGCACTGGCAAGCTGGACGCCCCCCTGTTCTGCGGAGCCCTGCATGTCCCTGGCCGATCATCGAAGCACACTGGCACCGCTGGGCTTCCTGCGCGTGGCGATCAACCTTGGCAACCCGGTGCTGGCACAGGGCGATGCGCGCTCACCGCGCGGCCCCTCACTGGAACTGGCTACCGCATTGGCGCAACGGATGGGGGTGCAGGCTCGCTTCACCTGCCACGATGCCGCAGCCTCGGTGGTCGAGGCAGCAGGCGAAGACGGCTGGGATCTGGCCTTCCTGGCCATCGATCCGGCACGCGCCGACCGCATTGCCTTCAGTGCTCCGTATGTGGAGATCGAAGGCACCTATCTGGTGCGCGAGGACAGCCCTGCGCAGCAGGTGGCCGACCTGGATCGCGAGGGGCTGCGCATCGCGGTGGGGCGTGGCGCGGCCTATGACCTGTTCCTGAGCCGCGAACTGCGCCACGCCACGATCGAGCGGGCAGAGACCTCGGCGGCGGCCATCACGTTGTTCGATCAGCAGCGCCTGGATGCCGCCGCCGGTGTACGCCAGCCGCTGGAGGCATGGGCGCAGGTGCATCCCGGCCACCGTGTGCTGGCCGGCCGTTTCACCGCGATCCAGCAGGCAGTGGCGGCGCCGGCCTCACGCCCGGCCGATGCATTGCGGGCGTTGTTCGAGGAAGTGGAGGCGATCAAGGCCGGCCCGTTGCTTGAGGAAGCGTTCGCGCGTGCCGGGCAGGCGGTCACGCTGGTGCGATGACTGTAGCGTCGAGCACCAGCAGTCGAGCATGGCTCGACGCTACAGATCCAGATGCAATGGTCGAGCATGGCTCGACGCTATAGATGTGCGTCTGCCATGTGCCGCACGTGCTCGGCGGCCTGCGCATGCAGCCAGTCGCGGAACGCGAGGAAGCCACGATGGCTGGCCGAGCGCTGCGGGTACACCAGCCAATGCGGCCAGTCGGTCTTCAGGCGCTGGCTGGACAGTGCGACCAGCTGGCCCGAATCCAGCAGCAGCCGCGCCCGCGTCACCCGCCCGAGCGCTACGCCCACGCCATCCAGAGCGGCGCGATGGTGCGCCTCCGAATCATCCAGCACCGCCACGAAACGCGACGGCGGGCTCTGCCCGCTCAACGCGAACCAGGCGCCCCACGCGCCGTCCGGATCACCGAGCAGCGGCCACCGGGTCAACGGCACACGGTCAATGCCGCCCATGCGTTCGATCAGCGCCGGGCTCGCCATCGGCACCAGCCACTCGTCGAACAGCGGTTCCACCACCAGGCCCGGCCATTGCCCGCTGCCCAGACGCAGCGCGGCGTCGAACTGGCGCTGCCGCTCGAAATCGATCAGGCGTTCGCTCGACTGCAGGTTGATCTCGATCTGTGGATGCTCGGCCACGAAGTGACCCAGGCGCGGCACCAGCCAGGCCGACGCCATCGACGGCACCGCGCTGATCGTCAGCACGTGCTCGGCACGTGCGGCATAGGGCTGGAAGGCTTCGTTGATCGCATCCAGATGCGGTCCGACCTGGTCGAGCAGGCGCTGCCCCTCAAGGGTGAGGGTGACACCACGCGGCTGGCGGATCAGCAGCGGCTGCCCGAGCCTTTCTTCCAGCTGCCGCATCTGATGGCTGAGCGCACTGACGGTCACATTCATCGACGCGGCGGCACGCGTCAGGTTGCCGAGCCGGGCAGCAGCCACGAAGCCCTGCAGGGCATGGAGCGGAGGGCGGGACATCAGGCTTGAATTCCTCTCAAGGCATGCTTGCGGAAATGTCGCTTTTTGCCTGTCCATGCTGCCCGTATCGTGCAATCCACTCAAGTGGAGGCACGCTCATGAACATCTTCAGCGGCTTGTTGTTCCTGCACGGCCACGTGGCCAGCGCCGAGCTGGCACGCCAGCTGGCCAGCCCGTCGCCGACGCCGCCGCCCAGCACCGCCCCCGGTAGTGCCGGCCGCTGGCCGGCAACCTCGTCGACCGGGAAACCTGCCGCTGCCAGCCAGCGGCCGGCACACCCCTAACGCTGCAGCGCTTCCTGCACCGCGGCAGCCACGTCGGTGTTGTCGATGTAACTGCCGTCGTTCCAGCGCACGTGCTGACGGTAGCCGGCATCAACGCCCCGCACGCGCTGGCCCAGCAGCTCCGCGCCCGCGCCCTTGGCCCACAACGGCACCAGCGCATTGGAATGGTTGCCGGTGGGACGGAAGCTCATCCCCGGCATGCGCCCACGGCCGTTGTTGCGCACCGGCTCGAAGGCGACGTTCTGTGCATCTGGGCCCATCGGCATGCTGTTGTCGTGGTCGGTGGTGACGATCAGCAGGTTGCGCTCCCAGCCACCGTTGCGTTCGATCCACTCGATCACTGCTGTCACCGCGTCGTTGAACTCCACGGTTTCCTCGATCAGCCGGCCGTACTGCGGCTGGTCGCTGCACTGGCCGTAGTGCCATTCAGTGCCGCAGGCACTGGTATGGGCGGCCCAGTCGGTGGCGCCACCTTCCACCATCAGGAACAGCCCCTTGGACGAACGCTGCTGCAGGAATTGCAGCGCACCACGGGTCATGGTCGCAAGATCCGGCACGCTGTCGATCTTCCTCACACCGGAAGGTGTGGCCGCATCCTTGCCCAGCACCTGCAGCTGGCGCGCCTGCTGCAGCGTGTTGGCCACGCGCGGCACGCCGATCAGCGGCCGGTCTGCCGGCAACCGTCCCTGCGCCAGCGCGGCGAACGCTTCCTTGCTGCGGATCAGGCGCCACGGCCCCGACGGATTGCCGCCGATGGTGCTGCCCGCTTCCAGCTGCTGCCAATCCTGCTGCGACACCCATTCCCACGGGTTCGCGCAGCCCTCGGCCTTGGCCGCGCCGGCACTCTCGTCACAGGCGCGACCATCAACGCTGTAGCCCGGGCCTCCGGTGCCCATCACCAGATCCATATGCCCCTGCGCCAGCATCTGATGGGCGATGGCGTGATAGTTGTTGCGCGATTCGTTCTGCGCCGCGAACGCGGCCGGCGTGGCATGCGCGAACGGTACCGAAGTCACCACGCCGGTGGCCATGCCCAGCCGCTTGGCGCGCAGCGTATTGAACTCGACCGGATTGCCATCGTTGTTGAAGTTGATGGCGTTGTTGTAGGTCTTGATGCCCGAGGACAATGCGGTGCCCGCCGCCGCACTGTCGGTAGCCACCGCAGCCAGGTACTGGTAGCCCGCAAACGGCAGGTCCTGCGCAGGAACCGGTGTGTCATCCCAGGCCTTGCCCGCGTCGTAGCCCAGGGTCTGCGCGTTGTCGCGGGTCGGCTGGCTGCTGGCGTTCAACGGGAAGGTGGTTACCGCCAGGCGCTGCGGAAAATCCGCATACGGCGCCCGTTCGCGGCTGCCGTATTGCCAGTAGGCGGCGGCGTCCCAGGTGCCCCAACCGGCGCCGTCGTTGATCATCACGATCACGTTGTGCGGGCGCGCTGGGCCGGAAGCAACAGCATCGGCGCGCAGATTGGGCTGGCAGCCGCCAAGTGCGGCCAGCGCGAGCAGCAACGAAGAATGAAGCCAGCGGCGTGGAATGCGTGCAGTCATCGGGTGTCCCGTCGGGCCATCGGCGGCCCACAATGTCGATACGTTATATCGTTGCAATGTTGCAGCTTCGTGCAGCCGCTGCACACTATCCTGCAGGCCCCCACTGCCATCCTCGTTTCCATGCCGTCTCCTGCTCCCGCGCGTGCACCGCTGTCCTTCATCACCCTCGATGCGGCAACGTTCGCGGTGATTCACCAGCACAACGCGGACATCGCCAGGCAACCGGCCTCGCTGACCAAGCTGATGACCGCCTATGCCGCGTACGAATGCGTCGAAGAGAAGGGAGGCGCGTGGGACGAAGCGGTCACCATCGCCACCGGGGATGTGCACGCGGTGGCCGATGATGAAACACGCATGGGCCTGGTGCCCGGTGAAACAGTCACCCTCGCGCGCCTGCTGGAAGGACTGATGATCGTCTCCGGCAATGACGCGGCGCTGGCCATCGCGCGCCATCTGGACGGATCACAGCCTGCGTTCCTGGAGCGCATGAACCGGCACGCGCGCCAGCTCGGCCTGCGCAGCAGCTGGTTCGCCAGCGTGTCCGGCATCACCACCCCGCACCATGCGTCCAGCGCGCGCGACATGGCGGTGCTGGCCACCTGCCTGTTGAACGATCATCCGCAGATCCTGGCGATCACCGCGCAGCGCGTGTTCGCGCACGGCAGCTTCAGCCGCAGCAACCAGAACGCCCTGCTTGGCGATGACGGCGTGGATGGCTTGAAGACCGGCTACACCCAGGCCGCAGGCTTCTGCCTGGCCGCCACCGCCTGCCGGGCAGTGCCCGGGCGGGATCAGCCGGTACGCCTGATCACCGTGGTGCTGGGTTCTGAAAGCCGCGACGCACGCGATGCCCTTGTGCGCGAGCGGCTGGCCGCCGGGTTCGCGGCGCTGGCCGACAGCACCGCCGACGCCTGAGCGGCTCAGCGTCGCTTGACCGTTGCCACGATCAGCCGCTGCAGCTCGGCTTCGGCTGCGGCCTTGTCCAGCGCGCCTGCTGCCACGGCTTCGGACAGGGCTTCGGCCGCACCGAGAATCGCCCAGCGTCCCGCCAGCGATACCGTGCCGTCGGCAGCAAACGGGCCCAGCCAGGCGTCGCAGTTGTCGATGAAATCCTGCTGGTAACGCCGCCGTACCTCGTGCAGTTCCGGAGCGCCCACCAGCGCGGCGAGGATGCCCTGCACTTCACTGCCCTGGCTGAGGATGCAGTCGATGTAGCCGGAGGCGATGGCCGCCGCACGATCGGCCAACTGCGCCCGTGCGCGGCCGATGCGCTCGTTGAAGACCACCGTCTGGCGACCGTCGTAGTCATCGTAGAGCGCGGCCAGCAGGCCGTTGCGGGTCACGAAGTGATCGTAGGCCACCGGCTTGGTCACGCCCGCGGCCTCGGCCAGCCGACCCAGGGTCAACGCGTCGGTGCCTTCTTCGCCAACCAGCGCCCAGGCCACGTCCAGCAACTGGCGGGCGCGTTGCTCGCGGGTCAATCGGCGGCGCGTGGGAGCGGCGTTGGCAGGCATCGGCGGAACACGGCGATCAGTGCATCGGAGTTCCGATTTTACGGCCGATCGCCAGCGCGGTCTGCAGATGCGTTTCGGCCGCACCGGTATCGGCATCCAGCAGCAGGTCTGACGTCAGCACGTGCGCGCCGCAGTAGTCGAAGATGCCCATGTCGATCTGCGTCTTCATCGCCGCGCCGTAGCCACGACGTTCGACCATGTCCGCGCCGGCTCCACCGATGCCGACCAGGTGCACGCGCAACCGCTGCAGCTTCTTCTGCACCTTGCCGTCTGCACCGTCCTGGTAGGCCCAGCCCTGGGTGAACACGCGATCGATCCAGCCCTTCAGCAGCGCGGGGAACGACCACCAGTACAGCGGGTAGACCAGTACCAGCGTGTCGGCAGCATCCAGCCGCGCCTGCTCGGCGGCGACGTCGGCTGGAGGTGCGCCGGTGCCACGGAACAGCGCCTGGTCGTGCGTGTTGAAGCGCGGATCGAAGCCTTCGGCCATCAGATCGGCATGGGTCACGGTATTGGCGGCATCCGCTGCGGTGATGGCTTCGCCGATGCGCCTGGCGATGGCATGGGTCAACGCGGCGGATTCAGGATGGGCGGTAACGATGAGGGTGTGCATGGGGGATGTCCGGAATTCACTACCTACCAATAGTAGGTAATGGTGCCCGGGACACCAGCGCCATGCGTGGGACGCTGTTTCCGCATCCGCCGTATAGTGCGGCGGTTCCCGCTGAGATACCCGACGATGCACCGATACCTGCTCGCCCTTCTGCTGGCCCTGCCGATGGCAATGGCCGTTGCGCCAGCGCTGGCCGGTGAGCTCAGTCCGGAGGACTCAGCCGCATTGCGCCAGGACGTGCAGGCGATGATGGGCGCATTCGCCCGCGGCGATGCCGAGTTGATCATCGCCCGAACCCATCCCAGCCTGAAGCGTCTGGCCGGGGGCGATGAGGCCTATGCACGTATGACTCGCGACACCCTGAAAGAGCTGCGCAAGGCCGGGGTCACCATCATCAGCGACGAGGCCGGCGTGCCGGGCCACACCTATGCAGCCGGTGATGAGGAAGTCTGCTTCGTGCCACGCCAGTCGCTGCTGCGCGTGCGCGAGGCGCCGATGCGCAGCACCTCGTTCATGCTCTCCGTGCGCCGCGTCGGCACAGCCCAATGGAGTTTCATTGACGGTGCTGCGTTGCTGGGCAATCCCGCGCTGCTTCGGCAACTGCTGCCAGCGTTGGCGCCTGGGGTGACGCTGCCCAAGGGTGGAATGGAAGCGCTGTAATCGCAGGCGCATCCATCCACGCATGGCGTGGATCTACTATCCCTGCTGGTCTGGGACTGCACCGGGATTTCGCTCAACGGAACAGCGTGTTCAACGCGGCCCCGGAAGCCGCCTGCTGCAGGCCGTCGAAGCGTCCGTCCTGCACGATCGGCCGTGTCGCCTGCATCAGTCCGCCCCATGCAGCACGGGCCAGCGCACCGCCCAGGCTGACGCGGCGGACGCCGAGTGCGGCGATGTCCTGCAGGCTCAGCGGTGTTGGCCCACCAACCAGCAGGTTCACCGGCTTCAGCCCCGCAGCGGCAACCACCGCGCTGATCTGCTCGCGCGTGCTGATGCCCGGTGCATACAGCACGTCTGCACCGGCCTCGGCATAGGCGCGCAGGCGTTGCAGGGTGTCCGCCAGATCCGGCACGCCGACGAAGAAGTTCTCGGCACGGCCAACCAGCAGCACGTCGCCGCCCGCGCGGTCGATGGCTGCACGGGCAGCGCGCAGACGCTCCACCGCCTGATCGATCGGACGCAGCGGTGCATCGGCGACGCCGCTGGCATCCTCGATCGACAACGCCGCGATGCCGGTGTCGATCGCCGCGGCCACCGCCTCCTGCACCTTCTGCGGCGTTTCACCGAAGCCATCGCCGAAATCGGCGTTCAACGGCAGCGGCGTCGCTGCCGCCATCAGACGCAGATGGTCCAGCGTGGCCTGCAGCGAAACCGCTCCGTCCGGCCGCCCTTCACTCCAGGCACAGCCGGCACTGGTCGTGGCCAGTGCCTGGAAGCCCTGCCGCTGCAGGTAGCGCGCACTGCCCACGTCCCACGGATTGGGCAGTACGAAGCACCCTGCTGCATGCAGCTGGCGGAAGGCCGCGCGCTTGCGTTGGGTATCGGCATCGGGCGAGGTCATGGCGGGCTCCGGGGCGGCAGACCTGCACCCTAGCCCGCCCTGCAGCCGCGCTCAACGACGACGGCGCAAACCTGCATGAGGTGATGCCACCTGCTTATTGGACGCTGTGGATGCAGGTGCCCGAGCGTGCTTGCCTGCCCACACGATGCCGCCACGGAGCCCTTCATGCACCCGGACCCGCTGACCTTGATCGACGCCGGCGACGATGACGCCCACTGGGCCGACCTGCTTTCGCCCACACGCCGCCGCCTGATCGCATCGGCCGGTCTGGCCGCCGGCGGCCTGGCCAGTGCGTCGACCGCCGCCGCAGCCCCGCGCGGCGAAAGCACGGTGAACACCACCGAACCCGGGCGCCCCGGCTTCCGTGCCATCGTCCCGCCGCCGGTGAAGGGCAGCAGCCCCTGGGGCCAGGTCACCGCCAGCGAACCGACCCCGCGCCCGGCCAGCGTGCGTCCCGGGGAGGCCACCCTGCCCGCGACCCCACGTGCCTACACCGACATCAAGAGCTATCACGCGCATATCTACTTCGACGAGGACAGCTTCGAGAAAGCTGCGCTGCTGCGGCGCTGGGCGGCCGAGCGCTTCCCGGTGGAGCTGGGCAACTGGAACCTGGAACCACGCGGACCGCACGTCACCCCGTCGTTCTACTTCGGCTTCACCAACGACCTGCTGCCGGTGCTGGTGCCCTGGTTGCAGCTCAACAGCCTGGGCCTGACCATCCTGATCCACCCCAATACCGGTGATGGCCGCGCCGACCATCTGTATTACGCGTTGTGGGTGAACCGCGCGCAGCCGGTGAACGCCTACAACTGGCCGGCACCGAAGCCGGGGGAACGGGAGCCCTTGGAGGAGGTGTTTCCGAACGTGGTGCCGACGGTGCCGCTGGAGACGTGAGCGGGTGCGTGGCGGGGGCGGTGGGTGGCGTGCAGCGGACCTTGGGCTGCCCCTCGGTGGGTGCGTAGCCTGCTGCGCACCGAACTTCCTTCATCCACGCATGGCGCGGATCTACCGCATCACCGCCCGTTGCGGCATCGGTCATCGCCCGGCCTGCCGCCATCGTCGGCCTACGTGCACGCATCCCCCAGCTGCACGGCGTTCAGCGCGCCTTGATCCAGCGCGCGCCATACGGCCGCAAGCCCTCCGGGGAATTTCAAACAATCGATTGAAACGCTGCAAACTTCGCCGAACTGGACAGCATCCGCCGGTTCCGCCAGACTGCCGCCCTTTCCCGTCTTCCGGATCCCATGGCGAAGCTGCTGGTCCTGCACGGCCCCAACCTCAACCTGCTCGGCACCCGCGAGCCGGAGGTCTACGGCCACACCACGCTGGCCGACATCGACCAGGCGCTGGCCGCCCAGGCCTCGGCTGCCGGGCACGCGGTGGAGAGCCTGCAGTCCAATGCCGAGCACGTGCTGGTGGACCGCGTGCAGGCCGCACGCGACGACGGAACCGCTTTCATCCTGATCAACCCCGCCGCCTTCACCCACACCTCGGTCGCCCTGCGCGATGCGCTGGCGGCGGTGGCGGTGCCGTTCATCGAGATCCACCTGTCCAACCCGCATACCCGCGAACCGTTCCGCCAGCACAGCTACTTCAGTGACAAGGCCGTGGGCGTGGTCTGCGGTTTCGGCGCCGACAGCTACCGCTACGCGATGGACGCGGCGCTGCTGCGCGTGCAGGCGGCCCGCGCGTGAAGATGCTCCCAAGAGTGCTTGCCTGCATCGTGCTGTGGGCCGGCGTGTGCGGCGCCAGCGTCGCCGCCGAGCGCGCGGCCGCCGGCATTGATTGCGCGCAGGCGACCGGCGGCTACGAGCGCGACATGTGCGATTCCGATCGCCTGGATGACGCCGACAGCGCATTGAACGCCGTTTACGTCCAGGCGCGCGGCGAACTGAAGGCGCAGGCCGCCGATGGCAGCTGCAGCCGCTGCGCAGCGGCCGAACAGCAGCTGGTGAAGGCCCAGCGCATCTGGATAACCCTGCGCGATGCAGACTGCGAGGCAGTCTACGCCTTCAATGCAGACGGCACCTCGCGCAACCCTGCGAAGATGCAGTGCCTGATCACCCAGACGCGCGACCGTACGCGGCAGCTGCGCGAGTTCTACGAACTGCTTTGACCCGAGCGCGATGCGCTTCCCACCACACTGACATCAAGAGCAAAGAGGCCACCATGGATCTCCGCAAAATCAAGAAGCTGATCGACCTGCTGGAAGAGTCGAACCTGGCTGAAATCGAAATCAAGGAAGGCGAAGAGTCGGTGCGCCTGTCGCGCGCCCCGGTGGCCGGCTATGCCGCCCCGGTCGCCGCCCCGGTGTACGCCGCTCCGGCCGCTCCGGCGCCGCAGGCGATGCCGATGCAGTCGCCGACCGAAGCCTCCACCGGTGGCACCGCCAAGCCGGGCCCGGCGCTGCCGGAAGGCCACGTGCTGCGCTCGCCGATGGTCGGCACCTTCTACGCGTCGTCCGCCCCGGACAAGCCTGCGTTCGTCAGCGTTGGCCAGCAGGTCAAGGAAGGCGAGACCCTGGCCATCATCGAAGCGATGAAGATGTTCAACCCGATCGAAGCCGACAAGTCCGGCACCATCGTCGCCATCCTCGGCGAGAACGGCCAGCCGGTCGAATTCGACCAGCCGCTGTTCGTGATCGGCTGAGGGGCACGCCATGCTCGACAAAGTCGTCATCGCCAACCGAGGGGAAATCGCGCTGCGCATCCTGCGCGCGTGCCACACCCTCGGCATCCGCACGGTGGCCGTGCATTCCACGGTCGACCGCAACCTCAAGCACGTGGCCATGGCCGACGAGTCGGTCTGCATCGGTCCGGCGCCGTCGCCGCAGAGCTACCTCAACATCCCGGCACTGATCGCCGCGGCGGAAGTCACCGACGCCCAGGCCATCCACCCGGGCTACGGCTTCCTGTCGGAGAACGCCGACTTCGCCGAGCGCGTGGAAGAGTCCGGTTTCATCTTCATCGGCCCCAAGGCCGACACCATCCGCATGATGGGTGACAAGGTCGAAGCCATCCGCGCGATGAAGTCCGCCGGCGTGCCGTGCGTGCCCGGCTCGGGCGGCCCGCTGGGCGAAGACATCGTCGCCAACACCAAGATCGCCCGTGAGATCGGCTACCCGGTCATCATCAAGGCGGCCGGTGGTGGCGGGGGCCGCGGCATGCGCGTGGTGCACGCCGAAGCCTCGCTGAAGACCTCGATCGAAACCACCAAGAGCGAGGCCAAGGCCGCGTTCGGCAATGGCGAGGTCTACATGGAGAAGTTCTTGGAGAACCCGCGCCACGTGGAAATCCAGGTACTGGCCGACGGCCAGGGCAACGCCATCCACCTGGGCGAGCGTGACTGCTCGATGCAGCGCCGCCACCAGAAGGTGGTGGAAGAAGCGCCGGCACCGGGCATCACTGCCGAGCAGCGCGAGCAGATCGGCAAGGTCTGCACCGAAGCCTGCGTACGCATCGGCTACCGTGGTGCCGGCACGTTCGAGTTCCTGTACGAGGACGGCCGCTTCTACTTCATCGAAATGAACACCCGCATCCAGGTGGAACATCCGGTCACCGAAATGGTCACCGGCATCGACCTGGTGGCCGAGCAGCTGAAGATCGCCGCCGGCCAGAAGCTGTCGATCAAGCAGAGCGACGTGGTGCTGACCGGCCATGCCATCGAGTGCCGCATCAACGCCGAAGATGCTGAAACCTTCGTGCCGAGCCCGGGCACCATCACCGGCTTCCATCCGCCGGGCGGCCCCGGCGTGCGCGTGGACACCCACATCTACAGTGGCTACCGCGTGCCGTCGAACTACGACTCGATGATCGGCAAGCTGATCGTGCACGGCCCGGACCGCGAAACCGCCATTGCCCGCATGCGGGTGGCACTGAGCGAAATGGTGGTCGATGGCATCAAGACCAACGTCGCCCTGCAGCAGCGGATCATGCGCGACAAGGGCTTCCAGGCCGGTGGCCAGAACATCCACTACCTGGAAAAGCGCCTGGCCGAACGCAAGAACAAGCCGATCGCGCTGACCTGATCGGCGCCACGTGCTGGACATGAAAAGGGCGGGGATATCCCCGCCCTTTTCTGTTGCTGCAGCGCCGAGCCCATGCTCGGCTTGCCGGAAAGCTCAGCCGAGCGTGGGCTCGGCGCTACAGCAGGCGCATCAGCGCTTGTCGGCAGCTTCGGCCGGAATCTGCGAGTTCGCCAGCGGACGCACGCCATTGGGCGACGTCGGGTCGACGATCACCATGGTCTCGGTCGAACCATCCGGCCACACCACCTGGAAGGTGCTGCCCGCCGGCAGCGACGCGAACGGCATGCCACTCTGCGCGCGATAGACCGCGGCCACCTGGCTGGCACCGGCACGGCGCACGTCTTCCTGCGCCTTCACCGTGGTCAGTTCCACCTTCGACAGATGCCGGTAGCGATCTTCATAGGTATCGATCATCAACAGGCCAACCGCGCCGGCTGAGTAGGCCACGAACAGGGCCACCCAGAACCAGAACTTGGCCCCGTGCAGGAATCGGCGGTAGTTCATTGCTCGTTCCTCTTTCCAACCAATCGCTTGATCCATTCCTTCATCTTCCCAGCGCCCTGCCGCGATACCGCAGCGTCATACACGAAATCCCGGAAATCCTGCGTACCATCCTGCGAACAGATCCCTCCGTTCGCACAAAAACTGTTGACCAGCACACTGTCTGCCCCACACGGTAGACCGAGTTCGCAGGCCGCAAGCCGCCATGCGAGTTCACTGAGCTGCTCGCCCGCCACCAGGCCGTTGAGCGCGCGGTCACCCGAGGCGCGCACGCCCATGCCCGGTGCGATCGCCATGAAGGCCTCCGGGTCGCGCGAGGTGCGCACCCGTTCAACCAGGTCACGGCGGTACTCGGGGCTGTCCTGCAGCGGTTCGCCCTCGGCGAACAACGCAGCCTCAGCAGCCAGATTGCCTTGTGCGGCCGCCTTGCGACGTTCGGACAGCACCAAGGCCGTGCCCAGCTTGTCGCCCGGCACGAAACCACCACAACGCTGCGCGACGCGTTCGCGCGCCTGCACCATCGCCGGTGCGGCGGTCAGGCCCAGCCCGGCCAGCACGTTGTTGTCCAAGCGGTAGCCACCCGGATCGACCGCGTACTGCGCGCAATAGTCATAGACACGGCTGAGCATCCAGCGCGCCTCGTGGTTGCCTTCGTCCGCCTGGGCACGCAACCGCTGAGCATAGGCATACAGGTCGGTGGCGTCTTCGATATCGGCGCGGAGATCCAGGGGCAGCCCGGACGGCAATGCGTTGCCACGCTCGAAGGGTGCCAGGCGGCGCGCGAGCGCCTCCGGCATCACCGGCAGCGGCGCCGCACTGTCAGCGGCCGCGACCGCACCTGCCAGATCCGCCGACGCTACCGAAGACGTCGCAGCATGGCCGCTGGCCCGATAACCGGCCACGCCCAGCACGGCCACAGCCGGCAGTACGAGCAACCAGGTTTTCAGGGTCGGAGCGAAGGCCATCGGCGGCGGTAGGCGATGCGGCGGATAGGAAAGCACGAAGTTTAGCAAGGCCCGACGGGCCTGTCTGAACGGGCTTCGTTCATCTCGGAGCGGCATCTCAGGCAATACGGAGACGCCCCGATGGTCTAGCATGGCCCCTTTCCCGCCATTGCCCCCACCACCATGCCGTTCCTGGAACTGACCCTGCGCTGCACCGAAGCCACCCAGCCCCGCTATGAAAATGCGCTGGAGGACGTGGGTGCACTGGCCGTGACCCTGCTCGATGCCGAGGCCGATACCAGCAACGAACAGGCCATTCTCGAACCGGGCGTGGGCGAGACCCCGCTGTGGGACACGCTGGTGCTGAGCGCGCTGTTCCCCGCCGACAGCAACGCGCTGTTGCTGCTGGCCGCACTGGAATCCTTCGATCCGGAGCTGGACTGGAGCAGCGGCAGCTTCCGCGCTGTCGAGGATGAAGACTGGGAACGTGCCTGGCTCGACCAGTTCCAGCCGATGGACTTCGGCAACCGTACCTGGATCGTGCCGTGGAACCATGAACTGCCGGAGGCCGCACTGGCCGCCGATGCCGCCGTGGTGCGGCTGGACCCGGGCCTGGCGTTCGGTTCGGGCACCCACCCGACCACCGCACTGTGCCTGCGCTGGCTGGACCAGTTGGCGGTCGATGGCCTGCTGCAGGGCCAGCGCGTGCTCGACTTCGGTTGCGGCTCGGGCATCCTCGCACTGGCCGCGCTGAAGCTGGGCGCCGCCGAAGCCATCGGCGTGGACAACGATCCGCAGGCCCTGGTCGCCACCGCCGACAATGCCGAGCGCAACGGCGAGCAGGCCCGCATGCATGTGTACCTGCCGCAGGACGAACCGGTCGCGACCTATCCGATCGTGGTCGCCAACATCCTCGCCTCGGCGCTGGATGCGCTGGCCGAACTGCTGGCTGCGCGCGTTGCTGCCGGTGGCCGCATCGCCCTGTCCGGCATCCTGCATGGCCAGGAAGGCGAACTGCTGCAGCGCTACGCAGCATGGTTCGACGATCTGCAGGCCACCCAGGATGGCGACTGGATGCGCATCACCGGCGTGCGCCGCGCCTGATCGTGGTTGAATGACCGCTGGATCCGAGCCCGCGCCCTGAGCATGTCCGAGCCGAACCCACCGCGCCGTCCCCTGGCCACCTTCCTGCGCACGACGCCGGAGGGTGAGCCTGCGCCTGCGACCGATGCGCGTGCGACCGATGCGCGCATGCAGGACGAAGCCGGGCACGCAACGCCCGTGGAGCAGATGCAGGCCGAGCCCATCGACCTGGCACGCCCACCGGCGACAGAGATGCGACACGACGATGACGTTGTCATCGTTGATGAAGCAGCGGCCATCGAACCGGCGCCGGTCGCGGTGCAGGCAACGGCGGTCGCCAGTGATGCCCCCAGCTTCCTCGGCAGCGCGCGCACGCGCACGCTGCCAGCACCCCGCTGGCACTGGCTGCTGGTCGCCGGGCTGGCATTGCTGCTGGTACTGCAGAGCGTGCTGGCCGACCGCGCGCGGCTGGCCGCCGACGCCGGCAACCGCGCATGGCTGGGCACGCTGTGCGGCGTGCTGCGCTGCAGCCTGCCTGCCTGGCACGAGCCCACTGCGTTCACCATGACCAGCCGCGAGATCCGCCCCCTGCCGGGCCAGGCCGGTGTGCTGCAGGTGCAGGCCAGCATCCGCAATGATGCGCGCTGGGCACAGGCGTGGCCGGACCTGCGGTTGTCATTGTCCGATGCCGATGGCCGGGTGATCGGCAGCGGCGTGTTCACGCCCGCGCAGTACCTGGGCGAGAACCCCGGTGCAGCCCTGCTGGAACCGGGCCAGAGCGCGCGCGTCGCCTTCCGGGTACAGGAGCCCGCTGCGTCCACCGTCGCATTCACCTTCGACTTCCTCTGACCGGGGAGAGGCGACCAGCCGTGGCAGGCCGGGCACGCTCGCGCTAGACTGGCCGCCACCACCTCGTCCGGCCGCGCGCTCCGCGCGCACGGGCCAACCGAATCGGGAACCCCCTTGAACGCTGTCCTTTCTCGTCCTGACAACAGTCGTGGCGCTGCCCGGCCACCGCTGCGTGAACACGTCGCCCAGTCCGTGCGCCGCTACCTGCGTGACCTTGATGGCTGCGATGCGGACGATGTCTACGAGATCGTGCTGCGCGAGATGGAGATTCCGCTGTTCGTGGAAGTGCTCAACCACTGCGAAGGCAACCAGAGCCGCGCCGCCGCGATGCTGGGCATCCACCGTGCCACCCTGCGCAAGAAGCTGAAGGAATACGGCATCAGCGCGTAAGCGCGCACGAGGGTAGTGGCCGGCGCCGGGGGGCCCCCCCCCGAAACCTGGGAGGGAGGTTGAGGGGGAGGGCCCCCGCCCGCCCAACCCCGGGGACCACCCC
>NZ_JBDJKU010000064.1:0-23475 GCF_039673015.1 Stenotrophomonas sp. TWI1409 | reverse complement strand
GGCTTCGCAAGCGCCCGAACGCACAGCCGCCAGCGGCTGGGCCGGGCCCCGTAGGGGTACTTGCAGCGCCCCCCTCAACCGGATCCATCCCGCCAACCCTCGGGAAACCAGCTTTTGCCGTTGCTCTGGCTCTTGCCTCTGCGGGTGCAGGGCAGCAGCCCTGCGGCCCCTCAACCCTCGATTTGACGCACTGCGCAAGAATGCGTTAATGTACTAACGCGCTATTACATTGATGCATGGAAACAGCCCCGTGAAAGCCCGCCCCGAGATTGCCGCCAAAGACCCAAAGGCCGACCTGGAAGCCCTGGCCCAAGCCTTTGCCGCCCTGCGCGAACCGGAACAGGTCGAAGCCTTCCTGCGTGATCTGTGCACCCCGGCCGAGCTGGAAGCCATGGCCGACCGCTGGAAAGTGGTGCCGCTGCTGCAGCAGGGCGTGCCGTACCGCGAGATCCACGAGCGCACCGGCGTCAGCGTGACCACCACCGGACGGGTGGCACGCACGCTCGAGCATGGCCATCGAGGCTATGCCGCCGCCATCGACCGCCTTGCTTCGCGCTGATCCGCGCCCCGTTCCGAACTTCGAGACATCCCCCATGAGTGCAACCCAGGCAGCGCCGGCACGAGACCGGCTGCGTATCGCCATCCAGAAGAGTGGCCGGCTGGCCGAACCCGCGCGCAACGTGCTCAGCGCCTGCGGCCTGAGCTGGCGCGAGAGCCGCGACAAGCTGTTCTGCTACGGCGAATCGCTGCCGGTGGACCTGCTGCTGGTGCGCGACGACGACATCCCCGGCCTGATCGCCGACGGCGTCTGCGACCTCGGCATCGTCGGCCGCAACGAGCTGGACGAACAGGCCGCGGCGCGCCGTCAGATCGGCCTGCCTGACGCCTATCAGGCGCTGCGCGGGCTGGGCTTCGGCCAGTGCCGGCTGATGCTGGCGGTGCCCGAGGAATGGCAGTGGCAGGGTCCGGCGCAGCTGGCCGGCACCCGCATCGCCACCAGCTACCCGGCCATCCTCAAGCAGTGGCTGGCCGAGCAGGGCGTGGACGCACAGGTGGTCGAGCTGTCCGGTTCGGTGGAAATCGCCCCGCGCCTGGGCACCGCCGACCTGATCTGCGATCTGGTGTCCAGCGGCGCCACCCTGCGCGCCAATCAGCTGACCCCAGTGCACAACCTGCTCGACAGCGAGGCGGTGCTGGCCGGCGCGGTGCGCGCGCCGGATGATGCACGTGCATCGCTGCGCGCGATGCTGCTGCGCCGCCTCGACGGCGTGGTTCAGCGCCAGGACCGCAAGCTGTTGATGTTCCGTGCCAGCGAGGACCGCGTCGACGCGCTGGCGCAGCTGCTGGCCGATGCCGAGCCGTTGGTGCGGTTGCCGGCCGATGGCGGGGCGCTCCGCCTGCAGACCATGTGCCCCGGCCCGCTGAGCTGGCAGCGCATGGAGGAACTCGAGCGCGCGGGTGCGCAGGGCCTGATGGTACTGAGCGTGGAGCGGTCGCTGGCATGAACCGTCTGATCTGGTCCCGACTTGATGAGGCCGCGCGCAGCGCGGCATTGACCCGCCCGGTGCAGACCGTGGCGCAGCAGACCCGTGACGCGGTGGCGGCCCTGATTGCACAGGTGCGCGCGCAGGGCGACGACGCATTGCGTGCGATTACTGCACGTTTCGACCGTGTCGAGCTGGCCTCGTTTGAAGTTTCCGAAGCCGAATTCGCCGCTGCCGAAGCCGCCGTGCCCGCCGAACTGCGACAGGCGATGGTCGAAGCCGCCGAACGCATCGCGCGCTTCCACGCCGCTGGCATGGGCAAAGGCTATGCAGTTGAAACCGCGCCGGGCGTGGTCTGCGAACGCATGTTGCGTCCGATCGGCCGGGTGGGCCTGTATGTGCCGGCGGGCAGCGCGCCGTTGCCGTCCACCGCGTTGATGCTGGGCGTTCCGGCGCAGCTGGCCGGCTGCCCGCAGGTGGTGCTGTGCACGCCGCCGCGCGCCGATGGCAGCGCCGATCCGGCGGTGCTGGTAGCCGCGCGCCTGACCGGCGTGCAGCGCGTGTTCAAGCTGGGTGGTGCGCAGGCGATCGCCGCGATGGCCTATGGCACGGCCAGCATTCCGGCTTGTGACAAGCTGTTTGGGCCCGGCAACAGCTTCGTCACCGAAGCCAAGCAGCAGGTCGCACAGGATGGCGCCGCCGCCATCGATATGCCGGCTGGTCCCTCCGAAGTACTGGTGATCGCCGATGCCGGCGCCAATCCGGCGTTCGTTGCCGCCGACCTGCTGTCGCAGGCCGAGCACGGTCCGGATTCGCAGGTACTGCTGCTGACCGACGCCCCCGCGATGCTGGCGGCGGTCGAGGCAGAGGTGGAGCGCCAGGTGGCCCTGCTGCCGCGCCAGCAGATCGCGCGACAGGCGTTGTCGGCGTCGCGGCTGATCCAGGTCGATTCGCTGGACGAGGCCTTCGCGATCAGCAACCGCTATGCGCCCGAGCACCTGATCCTGGCCCTGCGTGATCCGCGCGCGTGGCTGGGCCAGGTGCAGGCGGCCGGCTCGGTGTTTCTGGGCGATTACACCCCCGAAGCGCTGGGCGACTACTGCAGCGGCACCAATCACGTGCTGCCCACTGCGGGTGCCGCGCGCGCCTACAGCGGTGTCAGCGTGGCCAGCTTCCAGAATCTGATCAGCGTGCAGAGCGCCAGCGCTGCCGGCTTGGCGGCAATCGGCGGCTGCGCACGCGTCATCGCCAGCGCCGAAGGGCTGGATGCGCACGAGCGTGCAGTGGCCCTGCGCATGGAGGCCGCCGCATGAGCGCTGCCATTGATGAAGTGCTGGCGCTGGTGCGCCCGGATCTGCAGGCCTTCGCCGGCTACAGCTCGGCGCGCAGCGCGGCGGTGCAGGGCGAGGTCTGGTTGAACGCCAACGAGTCGGCCTGGGCCAATCCGGCTGATGCGGCGGGCAACAGCCGGCGCTATCCGGAACCGCAGCCGCTGGCGTTGCGTGAGGGCCTGGCGACGCTGTACGGCGTGACGCCGCCGCAGCTGCTTATCGGCCGTGGCAGCGACGAAGCCATTGATCTGCTGGTGCGTGCCCTGTGCGTGCCGGGCCGCGATGGCGTGCTGGTCACGCCGCCGGTGTTTGGCATGTACGCGGTCTGCGCGCGCCTGCAGGGCGCCGCACTGATTGAAGTGCCCCTGGTGGATACCGAAGACGGCCTGCGTGCCGATCTGGATGCTGTGATCGACACCGCCAGGGCACGCAATGCCACGCTGGTGTTCCTGTGCGCACCGTCAAACCCGGCCGGCAGTGACATCGCCCTGGACGAGGTCGAACGCGTGGCGGTTGCATTGCGCGGGCAAGCGCTGGTGGTGGTGGACGAGGCTTATGTCGAGTACGCGCAGCGCCCGTCGGCGACCACGTTGCTGGCCACGCATGCCAATCTGGCAGTGCTGCGCACGTTGTCGAAGGCGCACGCACTTGCGGCCGCGCGCATCGGCACCCTGATCGCCGCGCCGGAACTGATTACCGTACTGCGGCGCTGCCAGGCGCCGTACCCGGTGCCGACCCCGTGCGCCGAGCTGGCCGTGCAGGCGCTGCAGCCGGCCGCACTGGCACGCACCGCCGAGCGCGTAGCCACGGTCATTGCCGAGCGCGAACGCCTGTTCGCGGCGCTGCCAGGCCTGCCCGGCGTTCGTCGCGTGTACCGCTCGGCCGGCAACTACCTGCTGGTCCGCTTCGCTGATGCGCAGGCAGCGTTCGACACCTTGCTGGATGCCGGTGTGGTGGTGCGCGACCAGCGCGCCGCGCCGCAGCTGGGTGATGCACTGCGCATCAGTATCGGCAGCCCCGAAGAGAATGACCGCGTGCTTGCGGCCCTGTCGGCGCGGAGGGCCGCAGCATGACCCCGATCCTGTTCATCGACCGCGACGGCACCCTCATTGAAGAACCGGCCGACTTCCAGATCGACGCCTACGAGAAGCTGCGCTTCGTGCCGCAGGTGATTCCGGCGCTGCTGAAGCTGCGCGATGCCGGCTACCAGTTCGTGATCGTCACCAACCAGGATGGCCTCGGCAGCGACAGCTACCCGCGCGCCAGTTTCGACGGTCCCAACGACCTGATGCTGCAGATCTTCGAAAGCCAGGGCATCACCTTCCGTGACGTGCTGATCGACTGCAGCTGGCCGCAGGACAATGCGCCCACCCGCAAGCCGGGCATCGGCCTGATGACCGCTTACCTGCAGGACCGCAGCATCGACTGGGCGCGTTCGGGCATGGTCGGCGACCGTATCACCGACCTGCAGTTCGCCGACAACCTCAACATCCGTGGCTTCCAGCTGCGCACCGAACAGTTCGGTGGCGAGTGGGACTGGCCGGGCATCGCCCACGCACTGGCCGACGCGCCACGCACCGCGGTGGTCCAGCGCAACACCAAGGAGACGAAGATCCGCGTTGAACTGGATCTGGATCGGGCCGGTGATGCACGCATCGACACCGGGCTGCCGTTCTTCGACCACATGCTGGAGCAGATCGGCAAGCATGGTGGCTTCGCGCTGGACATCCAGGCCGAGGGCGACCTGCACATCGACGAGCACCACACCATCGAGGACACCGGGCTTGCACTCGGCCAGGCACTGCGTGAGGCGCTTGGCGACAAGCGCGGCATCGGCCGCTACGGTTTCACCCTGCCGATGGATGAGACCCTGGCCAGTGCCGCGCTGGACTTCAGTGGCCGCCCCTATTTCGTGTTCGAGGGCGAGTTCAAGCGCGAGCGCGTGGGCGACATGCCGACCGAGCTGGTACCGCACTTCTTCCGTTCGCTGTGCGACGCCAGCGGCCTGAACCTCAACCTGCAGGTGCGCGGCGACAACGACCACCACAAGGTCGAGGCCTGCTTCAAGGCACTGGCGCGGGCATTGCGCCCGGCGTTGGCCCGCCAGGGCACGGCGCTTCCCACCACCAAGGGGGCACTGTGAGCGACGTCGCGCTGATCGATGCCGGTGGTGCCAACCTGGGCTCGGTGCGCTATGCATTGGAGCGCCTGGGTGCAACGGTGCGGTTGGTGCGTGATGCCGATGGCCTGGTCGGTGCGCAGCGGGTGATCCTGCCCGGCGTCGGCGCCGCTGGTCCCGGCATGCAGCGCCTGCATGCGCAGGGTCTGGTGGAACCATTGCAGCGGCTGGAAGTGCCGTTGATGGGCATCTGTCTGGGCATGCAGCTTCTGTTCGAGCGCTCCGAAGAGGCCGGCGTAGAAGCGCTGGGACTGATTCCCGGCGTGGTGCGCAAGCTGGTGCCGGCCTGCGGCATCCGTGTGCCGCACATGGGCTGGAACCGCCTGCTCCCGCTGCGCGAATCGCTGCTGCTGCAAGGCGTGCCGGAGCGCGCCAGCGCCTACTTCGTGCACAGCTATGCGGCGCCACTCAATACCCACACTGTTGCTGCCTGCGACCACGGTGGCCTGTTCACTGCCGTGGTGGAGCAGGGGCGTTACTACGGCGCACAGTTCCACCCCGAGCGCTCCGGTGAGACCGGTTCGCTGATGCTGCGCAACTTCCTCGAGGGCACTGCTGCATGAGTTTCATCGTCTACCCCGCGCTGGATATCCGCGACGGCCGCGTGGTGCGGTTGCGCCAGGGTGACTACGCGCAGGAAACCTCGTATGGCGACGATCCGCTGCCGCGTGCACAGGCCTTCTCTGCGCAGGGCGCGCAGTGGATGCATCTGGTCGACCTGGACGCTGCGCGTGCCGGTGGCTACACCCTTGCGCCGCTGCTGGCGTCGATCCGTGCGCAGACGCCGCTGCAGGTGCAGACCGGCGGTGGCGTGCGCGGCCGCGACGACGTGGCGCGCATCCTCGATGCCGGCGCCGGCCGCGTGGTGGTGGGTTCGCTGGCAGTACGCCGCCCCGACGAAGTGGTCGGCTGGCTGGAAGAGTTCGGTGCCGAGCGCATCACCATCGCGCTGGATGCCCGCCAGGATGCCCAGGGCCAATGGCAGCTGCCGGTGCACGGCTGGACCGAGAACGCCGGGGTGACCCTGGATGACCTGGCCCAGCGTTATGCGCGTGCCGGCATGCGCCACCTGTTGTGCACCGACATCGCCCGCGACGGCATGCTGGCCGGGCCCAACATCAGCCTCTACCAGCACCTGTCGGCGCTGCTGCCGGGTGTGGCCGTGCAGGCCTCCGGCGGTATCCGTGACGTGGCCGATGTGACAGAAGCCCGTGCCGCAGGTTGCGGCGGTGCGATCCTCGGCAAGGCGCTGCTGGAGCAGCGCATGGACCTGGCGGAGGCGCTGGCATGCTGAGCCGCCGCATCATTCCGTGCCTGGACGTGCGCGATGGCCGCGTGGTCAAGGGCGTGCGCTTCCGCGACCACGTCGACATGGGCGACATCGCCGAGTTGGCGCAGCGCTATCGGGACCAGGGGGCGGACGAGCTGGTGTTCTATGACATCGGCGCCAGCCCCGAGGCGCGTTCAGTCGACGTCGCCTGGATCGAGCGCATCGCACGCCTGATCGATATTCCGTTCTGCGTGGCCGGTGGCATCGACAGCGTGGAAACCGCGCGCCGCGTGCTGTTCGCCGGTGCCGACAAGGTGTCGATCAACTCGCCTGCGCTGGGCCGCCCGGAGCTGATCACCGAGTTGGCAGACGAGTTTGGCGTGCAATGCGTGGTGGTCGGTGTCGATTCGGTTCGCGAGGCGGATGGCCAGTGGCGGGTGCGCCGCTTCAGTGGCGACCCGGACAAGACCCAGGCGGTGCCGCTGCGCACGCTGGACTGGATCGTCGAAGCACAACGGCGTGGCGCTGGCGAGATCGTGCTGAACTGCATGGACAGCGATGGCGTGCGCCGTGGCTACGATGTCGTGCAGCTGCAGCAGGCGCGGGCCCTGTGCCAGGTGCCGCTGATCGCCTCGGGCGGTGCCGGCGCGATGGAGCACTTCGCCGAGGCCTTCGACCAGGCCGACGTCGACGGCGCGTTGGCGGCCAGTGTGTTCCACAGCGGCGCCATCGCTATTCCAGAATTGAAGCGCTACCTGCGCGGACAGCAGATCGAGGTGCGGGATGTCTATTGAAGTGAGGCCGTCGCTGGATGCGCTGCAGGCGCTGGACTGGGGCAAGGGCGACGGCCTGCTGCCGGCGGTGGTGCAGGATGCCGACACCCTGCAGGTGCTGATGCTGGGCTATGTCAGTGCCGATTCGCTGGCGGCCACGCTGGCCATCGGTCACATGACCTTCTTCAGCCGCAGCAAGCAGCGGTTGTGGACCAAGGGCGAGCAGTCCGGCAACGTGCTGGTGGTGCAGTCGATCAGCGTCGACTGTGATGCCGACACCCTGCTGGTGATGGCACGCCCGGCCGGGCCAACCTGCCACACCGGTGCCGAGAGCTGTTTCGACCAGGCGCCGAAGGACTTCCTGGGCGGGCTGGGCCAGCTGGTGGCGATGCGTGAGGCGCAACGCCCGCCGGGCAGCTATACGACCAGCCTGTTCGAGGGCGGCATCCGCCGCATCGCGCAGAAGGTGGGCGAGGAGGGCGTGGAGACCGCATTGGCCGCCGTGGCGCAGGATGATGAGGCGCTGCTCGGCGAGGCGTCGGACCTGCTGTACCACCTGCTGGTGCTGCTGCGCGCGCGTGGGCTGTCGCTGGATGATGCGCGGGCCGTGCTGGAAAAGCGCCATCGTTGAGGAACGGTAGTGCCGGCCTCTGGCCGGCAACCTCATGATCGTCGGGCATCGGCTGGATGCCGGCCAGCGGCCGGCACTACCGGCAATGCGCCACCGCGTGCGCGATGTCATCAACGGAATCTACAATAGGCGGTCTTTCTTTCCCGGACCGCCCATGAAACTGCCTGCCGCCTGGCTGTGCTGCCTGTTGCTGACCTCGCCGGCCTGGGCCGCGGACACCGTGGTCAGCGGCAAGGTCTACCTGGAGCGCGACGGCAAACCCGGGCGCGGTGCGACCGATCCGGGCCTGGCCGGGGTGCAGGTCTCCAACGGCGAGGCCATCGTCAAGACCGCCGCCGACGGCAGCTACAGCCTGCCAGTGCGCGACGGCCAGACCGTGTTCGTGATCAAGCCCGATGCGTATTCGTTCCCGAAGGCGGCCGATGGCCTGCCTTCGTTCTGGCGCCACTACCGCCCGAACGGTTCACCGGCACTGAAGTACGGTGGCATCGCCGCGACCAGCGACGTCACCCGCAACTGGGATTTCGCCCTGCAGTCGGATCGCCATGACAGTCGGCGCGGCTTCCAGATGCTGGTGTTCACCGATTCGCAGACCGCCAGCCTGAAGGACATCGGCTACTACCAGCAGTCGATCGTGGCGCCGCTGGTTGGCCAGACCAGGGCGCGCATGGGCACCACCCTGGGAGACATCGTCAACGACGACCTGACCCTGTACCCGGCGATCAACAAGGTCACCACCGCGCTCGGCGTGCCGTGGTTCCATGTGCCGGGCAATCATGACCTCGATTTCGATGCGGCCAGCGATGAGCATTCGCTGGACAGCTGGCGCAACATCTACGGCCCGGACACCTACGCGGTGGAAGAGGGTGGCGCCAGTTTCGTGTTCCTGGACGACGTGGTCTACGACCCCAAGGCCAAGCCGAAGTACATCGGCGGCCTGCGCGAAGACCAGTTCGCTTTCCTCGCCAGCTACCTGAAGGGCCTGCACAAGGACCGCCTGCTGGTGCTGGGCATGCACATCCCGCTGTTCGACGCGGCGCCGGGGCGCGAGACCTTCCGTCACGCCGACCGCCAGCGCCTGTTCGACCTGCTGAAGGACTTCCGCAACGTGCTGGTGCTCAGCGGCCACAGCCACACCCAGCAGCACGTCTACCACGGCAAGGCCGAGGGCTGGAACGGCGACAAGCCGCTGCACGAATACAACGTCGGTGCCAACTGCGGTGCGTTCTGGTCGGGCGTGAAGAACGCCGCCGGCGTGCCGGACAGCACCATGAGCGATGGCACGCCGAAGGGTTATGCGCTGCTCGACGTGGCTGGCAATGGCAGCTACAAGCTGCAGTACCGCGTGGCCGGCCAACCGGCCAGTGAGCAGATCGGCCTGCATGCCCCCAAGGTGCTGCGCCAGGGCGCCTACCCGGCGTGGGGTGTCTACGCCAATGTCTACATGGGTGAGGATGCCAGCGTGGTCGAGTACCGCGTGGATGGCGGCGCCTGGCAGCCGATGAAGCAGGTCAGCCAGCCCGATCCGCGCTTGATGGTGGAGAATGTGGCCGACGATCTTGCAAACAACCTGC
This sequence comes from Stenotrophomonas sp. TWI1409, assembly GCF_039673015.1. Classification (NCBI taxonomy): domain Bacteria; kingdom Pseudomonadati; phylum Pseudomonadota; class Gammaproteobacteria; order Lysobacterales; family Lysobacteraceae; genus Stenotrophomonas; species Stenotrophomonas sp. TWI1409. Next base: position 14,233 of record NZ_JBDJKU010000064.1, on the reverse strand, counting down.
GTGGCTACGACCGCTCGCCGGAGGCCACTGCATCGCCGCACCTGTGGCGTGGCGCGCTGCCGACCGATCTGGCGGTGGGCAACCACAAGGTCGAGGTACGCTCCACCCAGCCTGATGGTGCAGTGTTCACCGCCACCACCAGCTACAGCCTGCAGACTGCCCAGCCCTGATCCAGGGCGCCGCTGCCCAACGCGAAAGGACCCCGCATGGATATCCGCTTCATGGCCGGCACCACGCCGGTGACGCTGAGCCGCCACTGGTTCACCGGCGCGATGCTGCTGCAGAGCGCCACCGAGAAGGTCTGGGTGCAGCACCCGCTGCATCCGGGCACCCACTTCTCGTTCTCGCTGGTACAGTCGTGGCTGCGTCACATCGCCGGCCACGAAGTGCTGGTCGAGCGCACCCGGCCGCTGCTGTTTGCCGGCTTCCGCCCGCAGCGGCTGCGCGTGCTGGTGGATGGTGTGCAGGTGGCCGAACAGGAAGGCATGTAGGCCAACCTGAACCATCGGCGTGCTAGGCAAAGCCGCCCCGATGCCTGAGAATCGGGGCGATTCAATCGATCCAAGCAGGCCAGCGTGACCATCGCAGCAGCGTCCCCGGTTTCCACCGACTCCGCCCGCGGCGGTCTTCCGCGCAGTCTCGTTGTCGCCGATGTCGGCGGCACCTTCGCCCGTCTGGCCTTGGCTGAGACCCAACCCGGCCAGGCGCCGCTGCTGGGCAGCCATCGCACCTATGCCTGCGCCGAGCACCCCAGCCTGGCCGCGATCCTGGCCGATTTCACCGCTGGTCTCGGCCAGCCGGTGCAGACCGCAGTGGTGGCCATCGCCGGTCTGCTCGATGGCGATGTGCTGATCAATGCCAACCTGCCGTGGACGGTCTCGCTGTCGACCACGCGCGAACAGTCCGGCCTGCGCGAACTGCAGCTGATCAATGATTTCGAGGCGGTGGCGCTGGCCATCCCGTACCTGCAGCCGGAAACCCTGGTGCCGCTGAACGGCGACGCCGATCCAGCCCAGGCCTTCCCGGCGCTGGTGCTGGGTGCCGGTACCGGCCTGGGTGCCGCGCTGCGTTTCGCCGATGGCGAGCGCCCGGTGCTGGCCAGCGAGATCGGCCATGCCGCGCTCGGCGCCGGCAACGCGCTGGAACTGCAGGTGCTGGGCAAGTTGCTGCAGCGCTGGGCGCACGTGGACAACGAGCGAGTGCTGTCCGGCAGCGGCCTGATGAACCTGTATCCGTGCCTGTGCGAACTGCGCGGTGTCACCCCGGTGTGGACCAGTACCGAGGCGCTGATCGGCGCGGCGCGCAGCGGCGAGGATGCACTGGCGGTGGAAACGCTGCAGGTCTTCTGTGCCTGGCTGGGCAGCCTGGCCGGCGACGCGGCGATCGCCGTCGGCGCGCGTTCGGTGTACCTGGCCGGGGGCATTTCCGCGCATGTGCAGGATTTCCTGGCCGATGGCCGCTTCCGTGAGCGATTCCTCAACAAGGGCGTGCTGACCGAAGTGCTGCGCCAGGTACCGGTGTGGCGGGTGGAGCACGGCCAGCTGGGTGTGCTCGGTGCAGCGGTCTGGCACGCAGCGCGGCAACCCACGCACGACTGATCGGCAGGGCCGGCATCGGGCCGGCCATGCATTGCAGACTGGGAGGGGACGATGGTGGATCGCAGGCAGTTCCTGCAGGCCGGTGCACTGGCCGCAGGCATGGCGGCATTGCCGGGCGTGCAGGCGCGCACGCAGGGTGGTGCCAGGGTGGTTTCGACCTGGGACTTCGGCGTGCCGGCCAACCAGGCGGCGTGGAAGGTGCTGGCGCAGGGCGGCAGCGCGCTGGATGCGGTGGAAGCAGGCGCACGCTGGGCCGAGAGCGAGCTGTGCAACCCCACCGTCGGCCATTGCGGCAATCCGGATCGCGACGGCGTGCTGAGCCTGGATGCGAGCATCATGGATGGCGATGGCCGTTGTGGTGCGGTGGCGGCGCTGGTCGACATCCTGCATCCGGTGTCGGTCGCCCGCAAAGTGATGGAAAACAGCCCGCATGTGTTGCTGGTGGGCGAGGGCGCGCAGCAGTTCGCGGTGCAGCAGGGCTTCGAACGCAAGCACCTGCTGACGCCGCAGGCCGAAGCCGCCTGGCGCGAGTGGCTGAAGACCGAGAAGTACCAGCCGCAGATCAATGCCGAGCGCCGCGGTATTCCCGGCAACAGCGACAACCACGACACCATCGGCATGCTGGCACTGGATGCCAAGGGCCACCTGGCCGGTGCCTGCACCACCAGCGGCATGGCCTGGAAACTGCACGGTCGCGTTGGCGACAGTCCGATCATCGGTGCCGGCCTGTACGTCGACAACGACGTGGGCGCGGCCACTGCTTCGGGCGTGGGTGAAGAGATGATCCGCAACGCCGCCTCGTTCCTGGTGGTCGAGCTGATGCGCCAGGGGCGCTCGCCGGCGCAGGCCTGCCGCGAAGCGATCGACCGCGTGGTGCGCAAGCGCCCGGAAGCGAGCAAGACACTGCAGGTCTGCTTCCTGGCCATGAACAAGCAGGGCGAGGTCGGCGCTTACGCGCTGCATCGCGGCTTTGTCTACGCGGTCTGCGATGGGCAGCGCCAGGATGACCTGTGCGACTCGCCATCGATCTACACGAGCACCCAGACGTGAGCACGCGGCTCACCCTGGAGATCGCCAGCAATTCGCTGGCATCGGCGCTGGCCGCGCAGGCCGGCGGTGCCGACCGCATCGAGCTGTTCGACAACCTGGCCGAAGGCGGCACCACACCGGCGTTCGCCAGCATTGCGATTGCCCGCGAACGCCTGTCGATTCCGCTGTTCGTGCTGGTGCGGCCGCGCCCGGGCGACTTCCACTACGACGCGCTGGAAACCGAACTGATGCTGCGTGACATCGCGCAGTGCCGCGCACTGGGCTGCGATGGTGTGGTGATTGGTGCGCTGGATGTGCAGGGCTGCATCGATCTGGCGCTGTGCCGCGAGCTGGTGCAGGCTGCCGGGCCGTTGCAGGTGACCTTTCATCGCGCCTTCGATGCCGCCCGCGATCTGCCCGCCGCACTGGAGCAGGTGATCGGGCTGGGCTGCCAGCGCGTGCTGACCTCGGGCGGCCAGGTCAGTGCGGAGGCCGGTGCCGATGTGCTGGCAGGCCTCGTTACCCAGGCAGCAGGCCGCATTACGGTGATGGCTGGTGCCGGATTGGCACCGGGCAACATCGCTACCGTGGCAAGGCAGACCGGCTGCACCGAACTGCACGCCTCGGCCAAGGGGCTGCGGCGCTCGGCCATGCAGTTCCAGAACCAGGCTTTGCGAGGGCTGGACCCGGACTGGAGCCAGACCGCCACCGCCACCGTAGCCGCGCTGCGGCAGGCGCTGGACGCCTGATCGCAAGCCCCGGGTCGGATCCCTTCGCAGAAGGGCTCTGACTCCATCTGGATGCAGTCGGGTCAGAGCCCCTCCGTGAGGGGATCCGACCCCGTACGCCGGCCCGCCACGGACAAAATAGTTCCGCGCACGATTGTCGCGATCGTGTCATTGACGTGTGCGCCGTCTTCTCAGCGATGTTTCGCAACCCGTTGATTGTTTTGGATACCTGCAGCCGATAACGGCATTACGCCACGTGTTGCTGCGTCGCCGCATGCCGGGCGTGGTTCAGCTGTGCTTTAGTTTGGATCGATCCACAGGGGAGGGTGTCGGGACGGTCTTGAACCGATCCAGGTGCCCGGATCAGCCGTAGTGCCGCGCCACCACCCGTCCGTGCGTCCACACTTTCGAAGAGCAACCACCCATGGCTCAGATCGTCCGCAAGCGTCGTCACCTGCTGTCCCAGGCCCTGGTCCTGGCCCTGTTGCCCCTGGCGGCCAGCGCGCAGGAGGCCGCCAGTTCGTCCACCAAGGATCTCGACGTGGTCACCGTCACCGGTTCGCGCATCAAGCGCGCCAGCGTTGAAGGCCCAGCGCCGGTCAACGTGATCACCGCCGCACAGATCCAGAAGGAAGGCTTCGTCAGCGTTTACGACGCACTGAAGACGCTCACTGAAGCCACCGGTACCGTCGAGGCGGCCTCGCAGTGGGGTTCGCACACGCCCAATGCCAGCGGCCTGAACCTGCGCGGGATGGGCCCGAACCGTTCGCTGCTGCTGGTCAACGGGCGTCGCGTAGCGGACTACCCGCTGCCCTACGGCGGCGAAACCAACTTCTCCAACTACGGCAACATTCCCGCTGCCGCGGTGGAGCGCATCGAAGTGCTGACCGGTGGCGCCTCGGCCATCTATGGCTCGGATGCGATCGCCGGCGTGGTCAACGTCATCCTGAAGACGAACTACGACGGCGACGAAGTGCGCGTGCGCGGCGGCACCTCCACCGAAGGCGGTCGCGATACCTGGGATCTGTCCTGGGCCGGCGGCAGGACCGGCGACAACTGGAGCGTGACCTACGCGCTGCAGTACACCAAGCGCGATCCGCTGTTCGGCCGTGACCGTCCGCAGATGGACGATGCCGACGATGCGCCGTACACGTCCTGGAACATGGAACAACGCAAGGTCGGCTTCCGTCCCACCGCCGGCCTGGCGCTGATCGATCCCACCACCGGCCAGCGCCTGGCGCCGCCCACCGGCACCTGCGAGAAGTTCGACGGGGAGTACTACACCGCCGATCGCCTGGTCTACAACTACGCCGCCAACACCATCACCAACACCGGCCGCCTGTGCGGCATGAGCGCCGACTACGCCAACTGGCTGCTCACCGGCGGTGCCGAGAACGTGTCCGGCAACCTGTATGCCACCTTCGATTTCAGCAACGACCTGCAGGCCTGGACCAACCTGGCGGTATACCGTTCCGAAGCGATCTGGGGCACCAATCCGCCCGGCGTGTCGCTGATCGACGATGACAACGGCTACTACTGGGATGCCAACCGCAACCGCCCGATCCTCGGCGTGCGCCAGTTCACCCCGAACGAGGTGGGCGGCCTGGATACGCTGCGCAACACCAACCGTGAACTGTCCTGGGACTGGAGTGCGGGCCTGCGTGGTCGCCTGGCCGATCGCTTCGACTGGAGCGCCACGGTGGGGCGTTCCTACTACCGCGTTGAAGAGCGGCAGAACGTGGTCGACAAGCAGAAGTCGTACGACTATTTCCTCGGCCCGAAGCTGGGCACTACCGCCGACGGCGAGGCGATCTATGCGTTGAACGAATCGCGCTGGTGGAACCCGCTGACGCCGGATCAGTACTGGCAGATGGGCACCGTGGCGAATAACCGTGCGTCCTCATGGGTCAATCAGGCTTCGGCGGATATCACCGGCGAGTTGTTCCAGGGCTGGGCCGGCCCGATCTCGTTCGCGGCGGTGGCCGAAGTCGCGCAGCAGGGCTATCACCTCAGTCCGGATCCGCGCGCCGGCATCGATTTCGACCTGCAGAACGTCGATCGCGGTGGCGGCGAGCGTACCCGCTATTCGGCCGGCGTCGAGTTCAAGATCCCGCTGCTGGAAAGCGTGACCGCCACTGCGGCCGCGCGCTATGACCGCTATGGCAGCTACAAGGCTGACAACAGCGGCGAAGCGCTGGACATCGGCAGCCAGAAGGAGACCACCTGGAATGTCGGCCTGGAATGGCGCCCGGTGGAGTCGCTGCTGGTGCGCGGCTCCTATGCCACCAGCTTCCATGCGCCGGACATGCACTACCTGCTGGGCCAGCCCAGCAGCTCCGAAGTGCAGACCTATGACCGCCTGCGCTGCATCCAGAGCGGCGCGTACCTGGTCAACAACTGTGGCGTGGGCAATACCGATGTCTGGTACACGTTCGACGTGAACCGGCGTGGCACGCCGCTGCTGCGCTCGGAGACCGGTGATTCGTGGACGGTCGGTTTCGTCTGGGACGTGATGCCCAATCTGTCGGTCAGTGCCGACTACTGGGCAATCAAGCTGGAAGACATGATCGTCGACGTTGGCGCCGACGAGGTGCTGGCCAGCGAAGCGGGCTGCCTGACCGGCAAGAACATGGACGGTACGCCGTGGGCCAATCCGGCCGGTGGCGAGTACTGCGCCGGCATCCTGGCCCGCGTGAACCGTGACAGCAATGGTCGCCTGGTATCGATTGAACGTGGCCCGTTCAACCTGGCCAGCCGCGAAGTGCGCGGCATCGACCTGACCGCACGCTATCGCCTTGAAACCGCGCAGTGGGGCAGCTTCCAGCTCGGCCTTAACTACACCAACCAGATCTCAACCAAGGAACAGCGCTACGCCAACGATCCGAATCCGGAACGCCGCGATCGCGACCTGCGCAGCAAGCTGCGTGCAAGCCTGGCCTGGCAGCGCGGCAACTGGAACGCCAATGTCTATGCCGATCGCATCGGTTCGGTGCCGGGCGTGCGCTATCACTGGGGCACCGATCGCCTGAACAATCCTGGCGGCTGCCTGCCGTTCGCCGATGGTTACGTGCCCAGCGACAGCCCGTCGCTCAACTGCCTGGAGCCGGCGACGCGTCCGGACGGCTCGCCGAATCCGAATCCCAACGCCGGCCAGCAGACGGCGCGCTACTACGGGCGGGTCGGGCCGTTCATCACCTGGAACTTCAACGTGGGCTACCAGGTGACCGAGCACGCCAAGGTCAACGTCTACGTCAACAACGCGTTCAACTCGGCCAGCTGGAACCACAAGGACCCGTACAAGCTGGACTACGATTTCGCCCCGACCCGCCTGCTCGGCGCGGTTGGCCGCGAGTTCGCGTTGGAGTACGTGTTCACCTTCTGAGGCGGACAGCGGGGGCGTGGGGCCTTGATCCGCAAGGCGCCCCCGTCCGCCCGGTAGATCCACGCCATGCGTGGATGAATCCCTTCATGAACCCCGGGGTGGCTGGATTTGACCTTCCCACGATGGCAAGGTTTAGCCTGTCCGCATCCAGAAGGAACCCCGGGAATCCGATCATGAGCACGCCCCGCGCCACTGCAGTCCCCGCAAGCCCGTCCACCATCAGCCTGCCCATCGAGGGCATGACCTGCGCCAGCTGCGTCGGTCGTGTCGAAGCGGCGCTGTCCAAGGTCGAGGGCGTCGGCAGTGTTTCGGTCAATCTGGCCACCGAACGTGCGGATATCCGCGCGTCCGGTCCGGTTGATCGCGCCGCGCTGATCCAGGCGGTGGAGCGGGTGGGTTATGACGTGCCGGCCGGCACCATCGAGCTGGCAGTGGAAGGCATGACCTGTGCCTCCTGCGTCGGCCGCGTCGAGCGCGCGCTGCTGGCGGTACCGGGCGTCAGCCAGGCCAGCGTCAACCTGGCCACGGAGCGTGCGACCGTGCGCGGCGTTGCGGGCGTAGACGCGCTGATAGCGGCCATCGACAAGGTCGGTTATGCCGCCCATGCCATCGAAGCGGGCGTTCAGTCCGATGACGAAGCGGCGGAAAAGAAGGATGCCGAGCGCGCCGAACTGAAACGCGACCTGATCGTGGCCACCGCACTTGCACTTCCGGTGTTCGTGCTGGAAATGGGTTCGCACCTGATTCCCGGCATGCACGAATGGGTGATGGCCACCCTCGGCATGCAGACCAGCTGGTACCTGCAGTTCGTACTGACCCTGCTGGTGCTGGCCATTCCCGGCCGCCGTTTCTACCAGAAGGGTTTCCCGGCACTGCTGCGGCTGGCGCCGGACATGAACTCGCTGGTGGCGGTGGGTACCGCCGCAGCGTTCGGTTACTCGGTGGTGGCGACCTTTGCACCGCGGTTGCTGCCGCCGGGCACGGTGAACGTCTACTACGAAGCAGCGGCGGTGATCGTCGCGCTGATCCTGCTCGGCCGCTTCCTTGAGGCGCGCGCGAAGGGCCGTACCTCGGAGGCGATCAAGCGCCTGGTCAACCTGCAGGCCAAGGTCGCGCATGTGATCCGTGACGGCCGCACGATCGAGATCCCGGTCAACGAGGTTCTGAGCGGCGATGTGGTGGAAGTGCGCCCGGGCGAGCGCGTGCCGGTCGATGGCGAGGTGATCGAGGGCCGCAGCTACATCGACGAGTCGATGATCAGTGGCGAACCGATTCCGGTCGAGAAGCAGCCGGGCAGCAGCGTGGTCGGCGGCACGGTCAACCAGAAAGGTGCATTGACCGTGCGTGCCACGGCGGTGGGCGCGCAGACCATGCTGGCGCAGATCATCCGCATGGTCGAACAGGCACAGGGCTCGAAGCTGCCGATCCAGGCGGTGGTCGACAAGGTCACCCTGTGGTTCGTGCCGGCGGTGATGCTGGCCGCACTGGCCACGTTCCTGGTCTGGTTGATCTTCGGCCCATCGCCGGCGCTGAGCTTTGCGCTGGTCAATGCGGTGGCGGTGCTGATCATTGCCTGCCCCTGCGCGATGGGCTTGGCGACGCCGACGTCGATCATGGTCGGAACCGGTCGTGGCGCCGAGATGGGCGTGCTGTTCCGCAAGGGTGAAGCACTGCAGTTGCTGAAGGACGCGCAGGTGGTGGCGGTGGACAAGACCGGCACGCTGACCGAAGGCCGCCCGCGCCTGACCGACCTGGAGATCGCCGACGGCTTTGATCGCGCCACGGTACTGGCCGCGGTGGCTACCGTGGAGTCACGTTCGGAGCATCCGATCGCCCGTGCCATTGTCGATGCAGCCACCGAGCAGGGCCTCGCATTGCCGGCCATGGTCGACTTCGAATCGGTCACCGGTATGGGTGTACGCGCCAGCGTGGAGGGTGCGCGTGTGGAGGTCGGTGCTGATCGCTTCATGCGCGACCTGGGCGTGGACATCACTGCATTTGCGGCGCTGGCGGCCGAACTCGGCGCGCAGGGCAAGTCGCCGTTGTACGCGGCCATCGATGGACGCCTGGCAGCGATCATCGCAGTATCCGATCCGATCAAGCCGAGCACGCCGGCCGCGATCGCGGCACTGCACCAGCTGGGCCTGAAGGTGGCGATGATCACCGGCGACAATGCCGGCACCGCGCAGGCGATCGCACGCCAGCTGGGTATCGATGAAGTCGTTGCCGAGGTGCTGCCGGAAGGCAAGGTCGAAGCGGTGCGTCGCTTGAAGGCCACGCACGGCCATGTCGCCTTCGTTGGTGACGGCATCAACGATGCGCCGGCGCTGGCCGAGGCCGATGTCGGCCTGGCGATCGGGACCGGCACCGATATCGCGGTGGAGTCGGCCGATGTGGTGCTGATGTCGGGCAACCTGCAGGGCGTGCCGAATGCCATCGCGCTGTCGAAGGCAACGCTGGGCAACATCCGGCAGAACCTGTTCTGGGCCTTTGCCTACAACACCGCGCTGATTCCGGTGGCTGCCGGCGTGCTGTACCCGGTCTGGGGCGTGCTGCTGTCGCCGGTGTTCGCCGCCGGTGCGATGGCGCTGTCCAGCGTGTTCGTGCTGGGCAACGCGCTGCGCCTGCGCCGCTTCCAGGCGCCGATGGCGGATACCCCCGCCGCGAGCCACTGAAGGAGAACCGCATGAACATCGGTGAAGCCGCCAAGGCCTCCAGCGTTTCGGCGAAGATGATCCGCTACTACGAACAGATCGGCCTGATTCCCGCGGCCGATCGCACCGAGTCCGGCTACCGGGCGTACTCGCAGGCGGACATCCACCGCCTGCGCTTCATTCGGCGGGCGCGCGATCTTGGCTTCCAGGTGGCCGAGATCACCGATCTGCTCGGCCTGTGGAACGACACCTCGCGGCACAGTGCCGACGTCAAGCAACTTGCCGAACAGCACATCGCCGACCTGGAGCAGCGTATCGAAAGCATGCGGCAGATGGCCGACACGCTGAAGTCGTTGATCAGCTGCTGTGCGGGCGATGAGCGCCCGGAATGCCCGATCCTGCAGCGGCTGGGCGAGGACGAAGAGACCCTGGCACCGCCGGAGACCGCGAAGACCGGTGCAGTACGGCGCCGCACGCACAAGCACTGACCTGGCGTTGCATACATGAAAAACCCGCCCGGTGCAGCTGCACCGGGCGGGTTTTTCGTTGCAGGCGCAGGCTAGGGGATCAGGCCGTGCGCGGCGGGAAGCCTGCATCGGTCAGCGCCGCCACGATCTGCGCTTCGCTGGCCGAGGTCTGTACCTGCACGCGACGGCTGGCGGGATCTGCCTGCACGCTGGCCTGCGGATCGACCAGCTCGATCGCCTTGGTCACGCTGCGTGCGCAGCCGCCGCAGGTCATGCCTTCCACGTGGAATTCCATCTGTAGCTCCTTCGGTGCTCTTGGGGTGGCGCCAGTGTGCACCTTCCAACATTGGCAGGGTCAAGCGCAGGGCTGAACCGAAGACAAAGCACCAATGAAAACGGCAGCCACCTGTACCAGCGCGGCTGCCGTGGAGGAACGTCCCCGCCAGGGCGGGGCGTGGGTTGCACCGGGGCGGGCCCGGGCAACCCGGTGTTGCCTTAGAACTTCCAGGTAGCGCCGAAGTACAGCTGGCGGCCTGCGTAGGTATTGGAGATCAGGCGTGCCTTGGTGTCGCTTCCCAGGTGCACGCGCTGCTCGGACTTGGTGGCATTGATCACCGAGGCGGTCAGGGTCCAGTCCGGGGTCAGGTTGTAGGCCACGTTCAGATCCAGCTGGTCATACGGCTCGGTGTAGACGGTGAGGCCATTGTTGAGCCCACCGACAACCTGACCGCGACGGTTGAACGAGGCGCGCGCGAGGAACTTCTCGTTCTCGTAGAACACCGTCACGTTGGCTTGGTTCTTGGCGCTGCCGACCAGTGGCGAGGAGCCGATTTCCTGACCGTCCAGAACAATGGAGGCCAGGTTGGTGTCGTTGTAGGTGTAGTTGGCCTGCACGCCGAAGCCGAAATCGAAGGTGTACTGGCCATACAGCTCGACGCCCTGCGAGACACCATCGCGGCCATTGGCCTGGGTCTCGTAGCGCTGCACGTTCACCGCTTCACCGTTGATGACCATCGGCGTGTCGCGCACCACCGGCAGGGTGAAGTTGTCCACGTTCTTGCGGAACAGGCCGACGCCGGCGACCGCGCCCGGCTGGAAGTACCACTCCAGGCCCAGGTCGAACTGGGTGGCCTTGAACGGTTCCAGCTGCTTGTTGCTGCCCTGGCCGACCCAGCCTGCGGTCGATGCGCCACCGGCAACGCGGCGATCATTGACGTACTCTTCGCTGTAATAGCTCAGTGCGCCCGGTGCTGCGATGTCGGTGTAGCCAGGGCGGGCGATCACCTTCGATGCGGCACCACGCAGCACCAGCGTGTCAGTGATGTCCCAGGCGATATTGAAACTCGGCAGTACGTCAGTGTAGGTGCGATCCACGCCGATGAGGCTGTAGGTCTTGCTCTGCGCCAGATCGTGCGGCAGGCGCACGAAGCCGCTCTCGCAGCTGTAGGTCGGGTAGGCCGCAGCGGCCGGATCGGTGCACGCCATCGGTGCGCCGGACGCGTTGTCCAGGAAGTAGTCGTTGAACTTCTCGATCGAGTCGGAGGACTGCGCGAACTGCTTGGTGCGCACCACGCGCACGCCGACATTGCCGCGCACGCGTTCGGTGCGGAAGTTGGCCTGGAAGTAGCCCGAGTAGATCTTCTCGTTGACGTTGTAGACGAAGTCTTCCTCGGTGCGGTTGTGCGAACCACCGTAGGTCTTGTTCAGGTAATCGATGTAGGCCGGGTAGTTGATGCCCGGGAACACGTTGGCATTGAAGCCGCCCGCGATGTTGCTGATCGGATTGGACAGGAAGAAGCCCGGCTGCGCGTCGCCCGCAGTCGGATCGCAGCCACTCTGGTAGCGGCTGTTGTCATAGTCGGCCGGGTCGCGGCCCGGGCAAACCCAGTAGGTGTTGCCGGTATTGCGATGGACCTTGCCGTCACGGTACTTGGCGCCGAACTGGATCGAGTCCAGCCAGCCGGACTCGAACAGCTTGGTGACGTCGGCCTGGAAGTAGTTCTGCTTGACCTCGGTGCGCTTCCACGACGAATCGGTCGAGCCGGTGTCGACTTCGGCGATGCCGTTCATCAGCTGCTGCTGCAGGTCGGGCGAGAAGGTGGCCGACGGCGTACCGGTCAGGTCCCAGGCGCTGTACAGGTTGCCCGACAGGTAATCGTTGCCGACCTTGCGGCGCGGCTTGGCCGACATCCGGAAGTTCATCGACGGACCACCTTCGGACCAGGTGCGGCCACCGGTGAACGAGGCCTTCCACAGCGGGCTGATGTCCCAGTCGATGGTCAGGTCAGCGGTCTGCGAGAGTGCCTTTTCCTTGCTGTAGCCACCGGTCAGCTGCGGCGTCGGAACCGTGCAGTCGTCCGGGCCCCAGCCGCCGGGCTTGAGGCCAGCGGCCTTGGCCTGGTCTTCGCTGCAGTAGTAGGTCTTTCCAGCCAGCTTTTCGAACTGGGCGCCGGTAACGGTGTTGCCGCTGGGATCGAAATCCAGGCCGTTGAGCAGGCGGCCGCCGGCCCAGTTTCCATCGCCGTTGAAGCGGGCCATGCTCCATTCCGGAATCTTCAGCATGTTCTGGGTGTAGTCACCCTGCAGCTCGAAGCGGAAGTAGTTGGCCGTCATCGTAACGTTGTCGACCGGCTTGAACTGGAAGGTCAGTTGGCCGCCCTTGCGTTCGCGCTTCTCTTCCTTCACCGCGAAGTTGACCGACGTCGGCATGAAGAAGTCGCTGTAGTTGCCGCCGGTCTGGTTGTTGAAGCCGGACTTGCCCCACCAGTAGTGGATACCATCCTGCGCCTGCACGTTGCCATAGGCATCGCGCGCCTTGCCGGCGCCATACCACTGGTAGTCCTCGGTGCTGGCTTCCATGGTGCGGGTGGTGCGCTTCTGCTGCGTCACGCCGATCAGCACGCCGAAACGCTCGTCCTTGCTGTGCCACGAATACAGGGCCGACGCCTGCGGGTCGATATCGTGGTGGGTATCGGAGGAGGTGCCCTCGAGCGTGACGAAGCCCGAGTTGGATTCCATGTCCAGCGGGCGACGGGTGTGCAGGATGACCGTGCCGCCGATGCCGCCTTCATCGATGCGTGCTTCCGGCGACTTGAACAGCTCGGCGCTGGACAGCATGTTCGACGGCAACAGGGTGTAGTTGAACGAACGGGTGGCTTCGTCGTTGGTTTCCGACGTGGCCACGTAGTTGCCGTTCAACTGGGTCAGGGTCAGGTCGGGTGCCAGGCCACGCACGCTGACGCTCTTGCCTTCGCCGCCACTGCGGGTGATGACCACGCCGGGCACGCGCTGCAGTGCGTCGGCCACGTTCTTGTCGGGGAACTTGCCGACGTCTTCGGCGGTGATCACTTCGACCACGGCGTTGGCGTCGCGCTTCTGCTCAAGGCTCTTTTCAATGGCGTAGCGGTAGCCGGTGACCTGGACGCTGTCCAGGTTGGTGGCTTCCTGCGAGCCGGTGGAAGCGGCCTGCTGCGCGGCGGCGCCAGCCGGAATGACGGCGGCGGCCAAGGCCAGCGCGATGGCCAGCGCCAGTGCGTCCTGGCCATGCGTACGTGTTGAATGCTTCATTCCCATCTCTCCCTCTCTCCTGGATTGATCCGGTGACGTGGCACGGACAACTTGAATCGATCTAATTTGAAGTGACATTGTCGCTATTGCCATGCAGTGGCAGTAGCACCGTGCGCGTGGCCTGGTTACGTCCTGTTGCTGCTCCCCCAACTCCCGGCCATCGCAGTGTCGTTCTTGGATCGATCTAAGCGATGGGCGGGCGTTTTTTAGCATGGGTCGCCCGCGGGCGCATGCTGCTCCGCAATATGGTACTGGCGTGGCGAAGGCATGACGGTTTGCTGAAATCAGTGAAATCGTTTTCGTGCGCAGGGGAGGGTGGGGCGGCAGGGCTGCGCCCTGCACCTGCTGTAGTGCCGGCCGCTGGCCGGCAACAGCCAAAGCCAAAGCGGCTCTGGGTTTCTGCTGGTTTGGCGGGGCGGTGTGGGCTGGCAGGACACGCCGTAAACCCGTCCATGGGGGCTCGATGGCGCCATCCATGGCGCCAACGGTCCTGCCAGCCCACATCGCCCCACCCCCGACAGTTTCCTGGTGACGGTTGGATAGGTCCTGGAATCACGCGAGGTCATGGGGTCAGATCCGTTTTCCGTTGGAAAACGGATCTGATCCCGATTGATTTCGTTATCCGACAGAGATTGATCCACGCATGGCGTGGATCTACTGCAGATCGCGAGAAACTGTCGAAGGCGGGGTGGGTCCGGTTGCGGGGGCGTGAGCCGCATGGGCCCGAGGCATGCCTTGGGCGGGTTGGGCAGGACGCCCAACCCCGGTCTTGCCGTGTGCGCAGGACAGCGCACACGAGCAAGCGGCG
>NZ_JBDJKU010000063.1:0-23715 GCF_039673015.1 Stenotrophomonas sp. TWI1409 | reverse complement strand
GCCCCGCGCCCGCCCCCCCCCCCCCCCCCCCCCCCCCCCCACCGCGGTGCTTACGATTTCTTGATGGCGTGGCCGCCGAATTCATTGCGCATCGCCGACAGCAGGCGATCGGTGAACGAATTCGATTCGCGCGAGCGCAGGCGTTCCAGCAGCGACAGGGTGATCACCGGTGCCGGCACATCGAGCGCGATCGCTTCGGCCACGGTCCAGCGGCCTTCGCCGGAATCCTCCACGTACGGGGCGATGCCATCCAGCGAGGGATTGCGCTTGAGGGCTTCAGTGCTCAGGTCCAGCAGCCACGAACGCACCACGCTGCCGTGGCGCCAGACTTCGGCGACCTGGGCCAGGTCCAGTTCCATTTCCTGCTTGCGCTCCATCAGCGCGAAGCCTTCGGCGTAGGCCTGCATCATTCCGTACTCGATGCCGTTGTGGACCATCTTGGTGAAGTGGCCAGCGCCGGACGGGCCGACACGACCCCAGCCACGATCTTCGGCCGGTGCCAGCGTGCGCAGCAGCGGTGCGATCTGCTCCACCACCGACGCTTCGCCACCGACCATCAGGCTGTAGCCCTCCTGCAGGCCCCACACGCCACCACTGGTGCCGCAGTCGACGTAGCCCAGATCGTCTTCGGCCAGTGCCTTGGCGCGACGGATCGAGTCCTGGTAGTTGGAGTTGCCGCCATCGATGACGATGTCACCCTCGGCCAGGTGCGGGGTCAGCTGGCCCAGGGTCTGGTCGACGGTTTCGCCGGCCGGCACCATCAGCCACACCACGCGCGGCACCGGCAGCGCGGCAACCGCGGCGGCCAGCGAATCAACCACTTCCAGGCCGGCCTCGGCAGCGCGCTGGCGGGCACCCTCGCCCGGGTCGTAGCCGACCACGCGGTGGCCGCCGCGATGCAGGCGCTGGGCCATGTTGGCGCCCATGCGGCCAAGGCCGATCATTGCAATGTCCATTGTTTCACCTTCAGTTGGGGTCTAGGGTCAGGCTGCCTGGCCTGCCGGTAGCCGCGCACTGGCGCAGCTGCGCCTCGCGCCAACGCCGGTAGAGCGTGGTATGCAGATTGTGCACCGCCAGGTCGATCGAAAACGGCGTCCGCGGGTTGCGATCGAGCAGGCGGGCGATGTGGTAGCCGATGGGACGTATACCGCGTGGATGCACATAGATCACGAACTGCTGGTAGAACGGATCGTCCAGCAGCTGGTCCATGCGTGCCAGCGTGTCGTGGTAGCGCGGTTCCAGCCGTGCACGAAGGTTGGGATCGCGCTCGAACAGCAGGCGCTCGAAGTAGCGCTGGCCGATGCGCGGGATACCCTGCGCGAGTTTCCAGAGTTCGACATTGCGCTGGTCGTACCAGGCCAGCCCACCGTGCATCGCCAGTGCCTGCGCAGCATCTGCGCCCACGTCGGCTACCACGAAGTTCTCGGCCTGGTTGCTCAGGTCGTCCAGCGTGCCTTTGTCGTACACATGTTCGATGAAACCGGGCACGCCAACGAAGGCCTGCCGCCCCATCGCCGAGGTGCGCACCGCCTTGCCATCGGCGAAGAAATCGCCGGCATGTGCGCCGAGCAGGATGCTGTCGGTATCGTGCAGGGCGAGGAAGGTGCCGATCGACAGTTCATCCGCTGCGAACTCAGTATCGAACGCGGCATCACCATAAAGCTCTCGTTGCGTAGCCAGCTGCGCGACCTGGCGGCCGACCCCGCATTCGGCACGCACGGCACCGCTGTAGAACGCCTCCAGTGCATGACTGTTACCCGCGCTCGGCACGAAGCCACGACCGAAACTGCGTGTGCGCTGCCAGCCTTGCGCGCGTGGGCCCTGCAGGCCGAAGCCGATCCAGCCCAGCTGCGGGCCGGAGAAGCGGAAGGTGGGGTTGTCCTGCAGTGCCGAAGCCGCACGTTGCGTGGCCGCGCCCAGTTCGAAGGCATAGGCGCAGACCGTGGCTGGATCGTCCAGCAACTGTTGCAGCAACGCCTGGCGTGCTGCAGCGGACATTCCGGCCGGCCACCCCACGCGCAGATCGCCTGCCGCCTGTGCTTCAGCCAGCGAGGCACGTGTACACACCGGGCCGCCGTGCACCTGTGGTGCACCGGCCGTGACCTCGTCAAAGCGCCATCCCAGCCGCTGCAGCAGGCCCTGCGTGCAGTCCGGCGTTGCGGACGCAATGCCCAGCGCGGGCATCAGCAGGAGTGCCACGCCCATCAACGTGCCGCGCACGATCACCCTTGATCCGTGCTGCGGGCCGGTGCGGGCTCGGACGATGCAGGCTCGGGCGGCGCGAGCGCAGGCGGTGCGGGTTTGCCAGCATCCGCCGGCAGGTACTGTTGCAGGCGCTGGAAGAAGCGCTGATAGAACCCGGCATCGGTGACGGTGCTGCTGGCCACTTTCACCAGCGAATCGTCATTGCTGCCGAACGGCAGCGACACCGAGCCCAATGCACCCACGCCCACGCTGGCCGACGTCGGGCTCTTCTTCAGCGCATAGCGGTCCTGCACCGCGCTGACGAATACCAGCGTCTGGCTGCCACGCGGGGCACACGAGATGCGCAGCACCAGCTGCTCGTGATCATCCTCGCGTGGCTGGAAGTTCTTGTTGCCTTCCACCTGCGCTTCGTCGGAGCGGGCGATGGCGTAGCCCTGGCTGAGCAGGGTGCGCCGCGCGGCCTCGCAGGCGTCACCGGGGCGGCCATCGACCGTACGCGAGAAGGTGTCGCCGGAATCAAAGGATTCGCGCAGCAACGTACTGTCGGCGGCGCGGCCACCACAGGCCGACAGGATCAGGGCGCTGGCGAGCGCCACGGCAGCACTGGAAAGACGGGAGGCCCGCATGGGTACTCCTGCGAGGACGGTACCGCCAAGGGTAGCCCTGCGGCCGTGTGCGGCAGGTTGAAACCGGCGTGACCGAGCCACCCCGTTGCTGCCGGTTCATGCACAGAAAAGGGGACGGAGGGGATTAAGTCGTTTGTGGCACTTCGCTCACCGGGCATGGCCCGGCACTACCGTGAACGAGGTCCCCAGACAGAAAGGGGCCGGCAATGCCGGCCCCTCGGGTATCACATGCCGTCGCCGGCTCAGTCCGCCCAGCGACCAGCGCCGGTCGACTGCGGCAGCACCTGCGCCGACAGCGGGCGATCATTGGCCAGCAGGTTCACCGCATCGGCCAGGATCGAGGCCGACTCGCGCAGCAGCGGGTCCGGACGCTTCTCGGCAGCCTTCTCGCGGGCGGCATCCTTGACGATGTCGCGCTCGTTGCCAGTCAGGCCGTCGTCGTTGCTGTCATCGGCCAGCGGGTCCAGGGCCAGGCCCAGCTCCTTGCGCATCGCCTGGCGCTCCTTGCGCTGGGTGTCCTGGCGCTCACGCTCGGCGCGGCGGGTGGCCTCGTTGAGCGAGATGTACTTCTTCGCGGCCTCGGTGCGGAACTGCTGCACGTCCTCGTTCCACCACTGGAATTCCTTGTCGGCGGCGATGCGCGCGTCATGGCGGGTTTCCAGCTTCGGCAGCAGCGGCGCGAAGTTGCCGTACTGGGTGTGCGGCACGGCAGCGATGCGGGTCCACGGCAGCGCGTTGTCGTAGGTGCTCTCGCCGAACTCGGTGGCATCGACGCTGGCCGGGAACGCCAGGTCCGGCACCACACCCTTGTGCTGGGTGCTGCTGCCGCTGATGCGGAAGAACTGGGCGATGGTCAGCTTCACCTGGCCGAAGCGCTGGGTCTCGCCACTCGGCCAACGGTCCAGGTCGACGATGTTCTGCACGGTGCCCTTGCCGAAGCTGGTCTCACCGATCACCAGGCCACGGCCGTAATCCTGGATGGCACCGGCAAAGATTTCCGAAGCCGAGGCCGAACCGCGGTTGATCAGCACTGCCAGCGGGCCATCCCATGCCACGCCCTGGTTGCGGTCGCTGTTGACGGTGACGCGGCCACCGGACTCGCGCACCTGCACCACCGGGCCCTGCTCGATGAACAGACCGGTCAGTTCAATGGCTTCATCCAGCGAACCACCACCGTTGTTGCGCAGGTCCAGCACCACGCCGTCCAGCTTGTCGTTCTTGAAGCCGGCCAGCAGCTTGGCCACGTCGCGGGTGGCCGAGGCGTAGTCGGCCGCGTTGCGGCGACGGCCTTCGAAGTCCTGGTAGAAGGTCGGCAGCTTGATCACGCCGACCTTGCGCGCCGGCTCGCCATTGGCGGCCGGAATGGTCATGGTCTCGCCCTTGGCGGCCTGTTCGGCCAGGCGCACCTTCTGGCGGGTCAGCACCAGGGTGTGGTGCTTGCCGTCGGCGCCCTCAGCAGCCGGGATGAACTCCAGCTTGACCTGGGTATCCTTGGCGCCGCGGATCTTGGCCACGACGTCGTCGATGCGCCAGCCGATCACGTCCTCGACCAGGCCGGACTTGCCCTGGCCGACGCCGACGATACGGTCACCCGGCTTCAGCGTGCCATCCACTGCGGCCGGGCCACCGGCGATGATCTCGCGGATCACCACTACGTCGTCCTGGCGCTGCAGCTGCGCACCAATGCCTTCCAGCGACAGCGACATCGCCTGGTTGAAGTTCTCGGCGGTGCGCGGGGTGAAGTAATCCGTGTGCGGGTCAACGGCGCTGGTGTACGAGTTCATGAAGAACTGGAAGACGTCTTCGCCCTTCAGTTCATTGACCGATTTCTCCAGCGTCGCGTAGCGCTTGTCCAGCGTCTTGCGGATGTCGTCCGGCTTCTTGCCGGCCAGCTTCAGGCGCAGCCAGTCGTTCTTGACCGACTTGCGCCACAGCTCATCCAGCTCTGCACTGCTGGCCGCCCACGGCACCTTCTTGCGGTCGTATTCGAAGCGCTCGTCGGTGGTGAAGTCCGGCTCCTGCTTGAGCAGCTTGCGCGCGTAGGCCACACGTTCGCCGACGCGCTGCTTGTAGACCGCGAACACCTGGAACGCCGGCTCCAGCTCGCCGCCACGGATGGCCGAGGAAATGTTGGCTTCGAACGGCGCGAAGCGCGCCACGTCGGCCTGGGTGAAGTACTGCTTGCCGCCGTCCAGCGTCTCCAGGTAGCGCTTGAACACGTCCTTGGAGGTGGCCTCGTCCAGCGCACGCGGGCGGTACGCGTAGCGGCTGTCGGACAGCAGGCCGTACACCAGCTTGGAGGTGGTCACCTGATCGGCGGTTGCCGCAGCGGGCAATGCCGGCGAATCGGCCTTGGCCGCCAGCGCCAGCGGCGCGACCAGCGCCAGGGCCATCAGGAATGCGGGGGCTTTGAATTTCATTGACGTGCTCGAAGGCGCCTTGCCAAGGGGGAGACTGCGGGGTGTTAAGACACCACGACAGTGCCGAAAGTTGCCGGGTTTGTCACCCGGCCGCGCTCGGTGGAAAACCAGCCTAGCCGGGCCGGTGTAGCAAATTGTGAATGCAGGCGAAGGCGTGGGACCAACGGTCCGCACCCACGATGGTGGTGGCACCCATTGGCAGCGCCGGGCCGTGCTTGGCGAAGGCGTGCGGACCAACGGTCCGCACCCACCTCAGGAGACGCCGGCGCCCTTGGCCTGCACGTCGGCGTGGTACGACGAGCGCACCATCGGGCCGGAGGCCACGTGGCTGAAGCCCAGCTCGTAGCCGTAGTCTTCCAGCGCCTTGTAGTCCTCGGGGGTCCAGTACTTCAGCACCGGGTGGTGATGCGCGGTCGGCTGCAGGTACTGGCCGATGGTGATCATGTCCACGTCGTGCGCGCGCAGGTCGCGCATGGTGGCCTTGATCTGCTCGAACTCTTCGCCCAGGCCCAGCATGATGCCGCTCTTGGTCGGCACGTCCGGGTGCTGCGCCTTGAAGTTCTTCAGCAGGTTCAGCGACCACTGGTAGTCCGCACCCGGGCGCACGTTGCGGTACAGGTCCGGCACGGTTTCGATGTTGTGGTTGAACACGTCCGGCGGGTTCTGCGCCAGGATCTCCAGCGCGCGCTCCATGCGGCCCTTGCCGCGGAAGTCCGGGGTCAGCACTTCGATGCGGGTGCCCGGCGACTTCGCGCGGATGGCACTGATGCAGTCGACGAAGTGCTGGGCACCGCCGTCGCGCAGGTCATCTCGGTCGACGCTGGTCACCACCACGTACTTCAGCCCCATGTCGGCCACGGTCTGGCCGAGGCTGGCCGGTTCGTTGGCATCCGGCGGCTTCGGGCGGCCGTGGGCGACGTCGCAGAACGAGCAGCGGCGGGTGCAGACCTCGCCGAGGATCATGAACGTTGCCGTGCCGTGGCCGAAGCACTCGTGGATGTTCGGGCAGCTGGCTTCCTCGCACACCGTCACCAGGCGGTTCTCGCGCAGCTTGGCCTTCAGGTTCTGCACCGCATTGCCCGAGGGAATGCGCACGCGGATCCAGGACGGCTTGCGCAGCACCGGCGCATCGGCGAACTGCACCGGCGAGCGGTTGATCTTGTCACCGCCCAGCTGCTTGACCCCGGCCTGCAACGGCGCGGCGGACGGAGAGTCGCCCTGCACGATCTGCAGGGGAATGGAACGGGCGGTGGTTTCAGTCATGGCAGTTCCGGGGGGCGGTCAGGCGGCCGCAGAAAGATCAGGCAGTTCGGGCGTGGGCTGCAGCAGCAGGCCGAACTGGCGGGCCAGGTGGTCCAGCAGCACCGGCTTGACGGCCTCCATCCCGGAGGGCCCGCCCAAGTCTACTACCGAGGTCACCTGCAACCCCTGATAGCCACAGGGGTTGATGCGGTGGAAAGGTTCCAGGTCCATGGCCACGTTGAAGGCCAGGCCATGGAAGGTACAGCCGCGGCGCACGCGGATGCCGAGCGCGGCGATCTTGGCGCCACCGACGTAGACGCCCGGGGCGCCCTCACGGCGTTCGGCGCCGATGTTCCACTCGGCCAGGGTATCGATGATGGCCTGCTCGATGCGGCACACGTAGTCGCGCACACCGATGCCCAGCCGTGGCAGGCGCAGCAGCGGATAGACCACCAGCTGGCCGGGGCCGTGATAGGTCACCTGGCCGCCGCGGTCCACGTGCAGCACCGGGATCTCGCCCGGCGCCAGCACATGCTCGTCCTTGCCGGCCTGGCCCAGGGTGAATACCGGGTCGTGCTCGACCACCCACAGCTCATCGGCGTCGGCCTCGCTGCGCTGGTCGGTGAAGCGCTGCATGGCGCGCCACACCGGTTC
This sequence comes from Stenotrophomonas sp. TWI1409, assembly GCF_039673015.1. Taxonomy (NCBI): domain Bacteria; kingdom Pseudomonadati; phylum Pseudomonadota; class Gammaproteobacteria; order Lysobacterales; family Lysobacteraceae; genus Stenotrophomonas; species Stenotrophomonas sp. TWI1409. Next base: position 16,568 of record NZ_JBDJKU010000063.1, on the reverse strand, counting down.
ATAGGCCTGGCGGCCGAGGTCGCGGACCAGCGCCGGGCGCGGCGCGCGGTCTTCCGGGGCGGCTTCGGCCGGGCAGCTGTCGGCTACAGCGTCCACTTCACTTCCGGGTGGTCGCGCAGTGCCTGGTGCGCCAGGTCGTACTGTTCGCGGCTCTCGGCCTTGAACACGATGCGCACGGACACGTACTTGCCGTTGGAGGAATGCTTCCAGCTGATGCGTTCATTCACCACATCGATGCCGGCAGCCAGCAGCAGGCGGGGAAGCTCATGTTCCAGGCCGCGGTTGGCCGGGCCCATGGCACTGAGCTCGAACTGGCCGGGGAACTGGAAGCCGTGGTCGGGGTTGTCGGACTTGATTTCCATGCCCCCATTATCGGGCCGCAGGCCAACAAACCCAAGAGTATTCATCAACGTCAAACAGTGCACCGGTGAGTCGCTGCGTTGAAGCTGAACGGCCGTTCAGCATTGGCCGTTGCCCCTTGGGGCGCCGCAGGACAGTGCAGGATTGTCTTCACGAGACAATGTCGTTTTCGGAACAGACAAGTGATTCGAACGCGCTCGTTCCATCACGCCCGCACGAGTACCGTGTCGCGGCATATAACGACAGACAGAAAAAACCTCCACATGAGCCCCCCTTCCCAACGCCGCCTTGCAGCCCTCGGGCTGTCCGGCCTGCTGGCTGCTGCCCTCCCCCTCGCCGCCCAGGCGGCCGAACAATGTGGCCCGGACGCGATGCGCGACCACCCTCCGCAGGTCAATTTCCGCGTTGACAACGACCTGTTCGGCGGCCGCCACCAGGACCAGGGCTATACCAATGGTGCACTGTTGACCCTGGTCTCGCCCAATCTGGTCGATTACACCGACGACCCCTGCCTGCCACGCATGGCCCGCTGGGTGAACCAGTACCTGGAAGGGCTGCATCCGGGCAAGTTCGAACAACAGAACATGATCTTCAGCATCGGCCAGGGCATCTTCACCCCGACCGATTTCAGCCGCAGGGACCTGATCGAGGACGACCGCCCTTACGCCGGCGTACTGATCGCAAACTTCGGTTTCAATGCGCGCAGCGGCGACCGCCTGCAGACCACCCAGCTGACGCTGGGCGTGGTTGGCCCGTGGGCACAGGGCAAGCAGGTGCAAAATGCGGTGCACGAAGTACTGGGCGACGAGAAATTCAAGGGCTGGGACAACCAGCTGCACAACGAGCCCCTGTTCATGCTGACCCATGAGCGCATGCGCCGCTGGCCGGGCGATGCCAGCGTCAATGCCGACGGCTGGGGTTGGGACGCGATCAGCCACTACGGCGGATCAATCGGCAACCTCGAAACCAAGGCCAATCTCGGCGGTGAAGTGCGCTTCGGCTGGAAGCTGCCGGACGACTTCGGCAGCACGCCGTTGCGCCCGGCCGGTGAGAACACTGCGCCGACCCGCGGCGGCCGTCCCAATGGCTGGTCCTGGCACCTGTTCGCGACCTCGGACGCCGCCTGGGTGATCCGTGACATCACGCTGGATGGCAACACGTTCCGCAACAGCCACAGTGTGGACAAGCGCCATGTGGTGGCCTACGGCGGCTATGGCGTGGCGGTGATGTACGGACGCTGGAAGTTCGCCGCGGCGCGTTACCACAGCACGCGCGAGTTCAACGGCCAGCGCGAAGCGCCGGTGTTCGGCAGCTTCACCATCAGCCGCTCGCTGTAGGTAGGTGCCGACCGTTGGTCGGCACACCGGGGCCGGCATATCCGGATGGGTTCATGAGGAGCCGGCCAGCGGCCGGCACTACCCACATCCGGCAGGATTCATGCGCAAGCGGCATCCCGAAACAGAAAAGGCCGGCATTTGCCGGCCTTTTCCTTCACCACGCCGGGGCGTGGATCATTCCGATTCCCACCACATCCAGAAGCTGTCCCACAGGCGCTTGAAGAAGCCGGCCTGTTCGACGGCAGCCACCGCCACCAGCGGCGCTTCGGCCACCAGCTTGCCATCCAGCATCACCTTCACGGTGCCGATCTGCTGGCCGGCGGTGAACGGTGCTTCCAGGGTTTTGGGCACGTCGATGCTCGGCTTCAGGTCGTTGTAACGGCCACGCGGCACGCTCACCAGCATCGGCTGGGCCACGCCCAGCTGCACCTTGTCGGTGGTGCCCTTCCAGACCTTGTGCTCGGCCACGGCCTTGCCCGGCTCGTACAGGCGGTGGGTCTCGAAGAAGCGGAAACCCCAGTTCAGCAGGGCCAGGCTGTCATCGGCACGCTGCTTTTCCGACTGGCCGCCCAGCACCACGGCGATCAGGCGCTGGTCGCCGCGCTGGGCCGAGCTCATCAGGCAGTAACCGGCTTCCGAGGTGTGGCCGGTCTTGATGCCGTCCACGCTGCCATCGCGCCACAACAGCAGGTTGCGGTTCGGCTGCTTGATGTTGCCGACCTGGAATTCCTTGATCTTGTTGTACGCGTAGGTTTCCGGGTAATCGCGCACCATCGCACGGCCCAGCAGCGCCAGGTCGTAGGCGGTGCTGTGGTGGCCCTGCGCAGTCAGGCCATGGGCGTTGACGAAGTGCGAATTCTTCATGCCGATCTTGGCGGCATAGCTGTTCATCAGCGACGCAAAAGCTTCTTCGCTGCCTGCCACGTGCTCGGCCAGGGCGATCGCGGCGTCGTTGCCGGACTGGATCGCCATGCCCTTTTCCATGTCTTCCAGGCGCGCGGTCTGGTTGACCGGGAAGCCGCTGTAGCTGCCATCGGTACCCGCGCCACCTTCGCGCCAGGCGCGTTCGCTCATCATCACCTGGTCATCCGCACGGACCTTGCCGTTCTTGACCTCGGCGGCGATCACGTAGGACGTCATCACCTTGGTGATGCTGGCCGGAGCCAGCTGTTCGTTGATGTTTTCACCAGCCAGCACCTGGCCGGTGGCGTAATCCATCAGCACCCAGGCCTTGGACACACTCGGCGCCGGCGCCGGCGGAGTGGCGACGGTGGCCGGGGCGGCAGCGGCGGCGGCAGGCGCCGGCGTGGCCGGAGTCGGCAGCGGCGTCTGGGCGGAAGCCAGGCCCACCACCAGGGTGGCGGCCAGGGCGGTGGCGGCGGAACGGAAATTCATTGGACAGCAGGCTCCAGGGGACGGCCGGGAATGGAGGGTGGAACGTAGCGGCCATTGTAAGGCCGGGGCAGCATGGGCCGGCAGCACCGGCCCGGGTGGATCAATCCTTGACGATCTGCGGCGAACCCAGCCCCAGACCGGCGATGCGGCCGACAAGTTCCGCGGCACTGGCATGGTCGCTGGCGGGAACGCGCAGGCGGAACAGCGTACGGCCACCGGCGGCGATGTCACTGATGGTGGCACCGACGATGCCCGCGGCGTTGAGCTGGCCCATCGCGCGGTTGGCGTTGTCACGGTTGGAGAAGCTGGCAACCTGCACCATGACTGCGCCCACCACCTGCTGCGACAGGCTGGGGGTAGCGGCGGCGGTGCGGACCGGTGCCTGCGCAGCGGCGCGCGGCGTGGTGCTGGCAACGACCGCCGGAGCTGGCGCGTATGTGGTGCTGCGCACCGGCGGAGCACTCGGCGGCAGGCTGCTGACCGCCACATCCGGCACGGTGCTGGCCACGCCCTGGGTGGTGGCCGGCTGGCCACGCGCCGGCATGCCATCGGCCGGCAGCCCCTTGACCAGGCGATCGATGTCGCTGTCGGCGGCGGCACGCGCGGTCGGTGCCGGGCGCGCACTGGCTACAGCGCTGGCGGCGGCCGCTTCCGCAGCACGACGCTCGCGGCGCGACGGCTTCTGCGCCAGCAGGTTGCCCTCACCCGGCTGCAGCGCGCGCACTTCCACGTTGCCGGTGCCGCGCTGGGTGATGCCCAGGCGCACGGCAGCGGCATAACTGAGATCGACCACGCGGCCATCATGGAACGGACCGCGATCGTTGACGCGCACGATCACCGACTCACCGTTGTCGAGGTTGGTCACGCGGGCGAAGCTGGGCAGCGGCAGCGTCTTGTGCGCAGCGGTGAACTGGTACATGTCGTAGACCTCACGGTTGGAGGTCAGGCGGCCATGGAACTTGGCACCGTAGTACGACGCAGTACCACGCTCGACATAGTTGCGGGTGTCGTCGAGCACTTTGTACGACTTGCCCAGCACCACGTACGGCGTCTTGTTGCCGATCGCCGAGCGTTCTTCCGCGGTCACTTCCGGCTCGGGGATGCAGGCCACGTTGGGAATGTAGTCCGGCGTGCTGTCGCGCACGCCCGGCTTGTACAGGCCACCGGCGGTGTAGTTGCCGCGGGTGCTCAGGTCTTCCTTGGCCGCCGCGTAGGGCGATCCTTCCGGGCAGTGTGCCGGGCGCGAGCCACGACCCTGCACCAGGGTGCCGCCGGACTTGCCACCATGGCCGGCCGTGGCCGGCTTCTTCGGCGCGCTGCTGCAGGCAGCCAGCGCGAGGACGATCAAGCCTGGGACCAGCCATCTGATGTTCATGCCGGGGGCAGCTCCTGTCCGGCGATGGCCTGGGACAACTGGAACACGGCCATCGCGTACATCTTCGAGAGGTTGTAGCGGGTGATCGCGTAGTAGTTCTGGAAGCCCAGCCAGTACTGCTTGCCGGTGCTGCCTTCAAGCGTGATCGGCGTGGCGGTGGCGTCCGGCTGCACCGCTGCGCTGGGCTGGTAGCCACGCTTCGCCAGGTCGGCCAGCGACCAGGTCGGCATCCATTCGGTCGGATTGAATTCCTCGCGGCCCGGCGCCAACGTGGCCGGCACGGCCACCTGCCCGCCACGCACCCAGCCACCCTTCTTCACGAAGTAGTTGGCGATGGACGAGAACACGTCGTCGTAGCTGGTGAACAGGTCGCGACGGCCGTCGCCATTACCGTCCACCGCGTAATCGAGGTAGCTGGACGGCATGAACTGGCCCATGCCCATCGCGCCGGCATAGCTGCCCTTGAGCGTGGTGATGTCCAGGTTCTCTTCGCGGCCCAGCTCGAACAGCTTGGCCAGCTCATCGCGGAAGAACAGCTCGCGGCGCACTTCGCGTTCCAGCTTGGCCGGGTCGCCGCTGCGCGGGTAATAGAAGGCCAGCGTGTACAGCGCATCCAGCACGCGGTGGCTGCCGGCATTCTTCCCGTAGCTGGTTTCCACGCCGATGATCGCCACGATCACTTCGGCCGGCACACCGGTGCGCTGCTGGACGCGATCCAGTTCGGCGCGATGCTGGGCCAGGAACGCGCGGCCGCCATCGATGCGCGCCTTGCTGATGAACATCGGCCGGTACTCGTTCCACGGCTTGACCCGTTCGGCCGGGCGCGACATCGCGGCGATGATCGGCTGGCGCACCTGCGCCTGGTCGAGCACGCTGCTGATCTGCTCCGGCTTCAGGCCATAGCGCTTGGCGGTATCGGCAATGAAGCGGGCCCGTGCGACCTCGAACGGCACCGGGGTGAGATCGACCGGCGGCGCGGTGGCGGCAGCGGCTTCGGGCGCGGCCTCGGCCGGGCCATGGGCCTTGGCGGCGGGCTGGCGCGGCGTACTGCTGGCCTGGGGCGAAGACGGTGGGGACTTCGGCTGGGTCGCGCAGGCGACCAGGCCGAGGGTGAGCATGCAGGCCAGAGTGCGTCGAATCATCGTCGCAGGTTAGCAGGTCATGGATGAATTAAAACCCCTAACACCATGAATCACAACGATTTGCCTGCGAGCAGCGGGAAATGTGAAGACGTCGTGATCACACTTCCCCATTCAGATAGAGGTTGCCGGTTGCGTCCCCATCCCCGCAGACGCAACCGGCGACCGGATCCGGTCGGTACCCGCGCGGCTGCCGCTCCCCAGTGGCAGTGCTCCGCGCTCCCTGTACCCGTTGGATCAGTACTGCTTCCCGCCCGACGCCCCCTCGCGCTGCAACGATTGACGGCGCGCCGTGCCGAACGGGCCGCCATTGTGCAGGCCGATTACGACAAGTCCATTGATCAGGATCAACGCGCTGTAAAAGTGTGAACCAGCTAACGCTTTTTCCGGACTTTGGTCAGTGGGCGTGCTGCCGTGCATCGTTGTGAGAACGCTTCCACAACGGGCGTTGCGCAGAGTCAGGAAGTTTCCAGCCAACGGCGCAGCCCCTCGTGGGTGGGGTGTGTTGCGGAAAGCAGAAGCCGCGGGTGGGCCGGTCGGGTTGGGTACGCGGGGGACGCCGTGAATCCGTCCCTGGAGGCTTGGCAGCCGCATCCATGCGGCTGACACCCCCGCATACCCAACCCGACCGCCCTCTGACAGATTTCGGTGGTCTGCCACCCACGGAGAAGAAAGAGAAGATCACAAGCGGGTCGCGCGCTGCGCTTGCTCGAGAGCCGAGCATGGCTATGCCGGTCGTCCTGACCGGCACCCTTCGGGCCGTCGCCGTGGGCGACGTTGGCAGCGGCTCCTGCCGCTGCCTTCGGCTCTACACAAAGCAAGGAAGCGACCCGCCAGGCCGCTTTTGCTTTTGATCTTCTTTTTCTTCTCCGTGGGTGGACGCGCACGGAACCTGTCCGTGGCCGGGTAGATGGGCTGCGCAGGGGCGTGAGCCGCATGGATGCGGCGACCGAGCTTACATGGACGTACTTGCAGCGTCCCCTGCGCAGCCCATCTACCCGGCCCCACCCATGAACTGCTTTGCGCGACCACCCACGAGGGGCTGCGCCGTTGGCTGGAAACCCTATCCCCCGTGCACGGGTCGGTGCCCACGTACCGCCATCACCAGTCCAATGCCGGCCAGCAGCGAGACCGCTGATGTCCCGCCATAACTGATCAACGGCATCGGAATGCCCACCACCGGCAGCAGGCCGGAAATCATTCCACCGTTCACCAATACGTAGACGAAGAACGCCAGCCCCAGGCTGCCGGCCAGCAACCGCGCATGGGTGTCGCGCGCGTGCACTGCGATCCACAGGCAACGCCCGACCACGAACAGGTACAGCGCGAACAGCGTCGCCACACCGATCCAGCCGAACTCCTCGGCCAGCACCGAAAACGCGAAGTCGGTGGTGTACTCGGGCAGGAAATCCAGTGTGGCCTGGGTGCCCTGCCCCCAGCCACGTCCCTGCCAGCCACCGGAACCGATCGCGATGCGCGACTGCAGGATGTTCCAGCCGGTGCCGAGCGGGTCTGCTGCCGGGTCTAGGAAGGTCAGTACGCGATCCTTCTGGTACTGCCGCAACACGCCGAGCCAGGCCAGTGGCGCGGCCACCGCCAGCCCCACCGCGCCGGTGGCCACCCAGCCCCAGTGCAGGCCCGCCAGCAACAACGCGAACACGCCGCTGGCGGTGACCAGCGTGGCGGTGCCGAGGTTGGGCTGCATCAGGATCAGCACGGCGGGAACGCCGATCAGCACTGCGGCCGTCAGTACCGTGCGTGGTGACGGTGGCAGCGGTTGCCGGTGCAGGTACCAGGCCATCATCAACGGCAGGCTGAGCTTGAGCAGCTCGGAGGGCTGCAGGTAGAAGACGCCGAGGTTGAGCCAGCGCTGCCCGTACTTGCCGGTGCCGATCACATACACCGCCATCAGCGGCAGCATCGACAGCGCGTACAGCGCCGGTGTCCACGCGCGCAGGCGCAGCAGCGAAACACGCGACAGCAGCCACATCGCCAGCAGGCCACCGGCGAAGCGCGCCGCCTGCCCGGTGACCGGACCGGAAACGCTGTGCAGCACCGCCAGCCCCGCGCCCATCAGGATCAACAACGCGACCAGCAACGGCAGGTCGATCGTGCGCACCGCCTCACGGCAGCCGCCAAGCATTCGTTTCCAGTCCACGCTGGCCACGGTAACAACGCGCGCTTGCGTGAAGCTGTCAGGGTGCTTCTGCGTCTGTAGAGTCGAACCATGCTCGACTGCCTTTCATGCAGCAGAAGCAGTCGAGCATGGCTCGACTCTACAGAACAGCGAGAAGCAAGCGAGCATATGGAAGCGCGACGAAGCGCGGGGCCGGTGTTACCCGTAGCCGCCGTGCACTGGATTGTGGCTACGCACGGCCATCACCAACCCGAAGCCGGCCAGCAGCGAGACCGCCGAGGTACCGCCATAGCTGATCAGCGGCATCGGCACGCCCACCACCGGCAGCAGGCCGGAGATCATCCCGCCGTTCACCAGCACGTAGACGAAGAACGCCAGGCCGGTGGCGCCGGCCAGCAGGCGCGAATAGGAATCGCGCGACTGGCTGGCGATCCACAGGCAGCGCCCGATCACCACCAGGTACAGCGCCAGCACGGTGGCCACGCCGATCCAGCCGAACTCCTCGCTCAGCACCGAGAACGCGAAGTCGGTGGTCTGCTCGGGAATGAAGTTCAGATGTGACTGCGAGCCCTCGCCCCAGCCCTTGCCATCGAAGCCGCCGGAACCGATCGCGATCTTCGACTGGATGATGTTCCAGCCGGCTCCCAGTGCATCCATCTCCGGGTCCAGGAACATCATGATGCGGTCCTTCTGGTACGGCCGCAGCAGCCAGAACCAGGCCACCGGCGCGACCGCAGCCACGCCACCTACGCCCAGCCCGACCCACCACCACGGCAGGCCGGCCAACAGCAACACGAACACGCCGCTGGCGGCGATCAGCACACCAGTACCGAAGTCCGGCTGCAGCATCACCAGGCCGGTCGGTACGCCGATGATGACCAGGGACACGAGCACGGTATTGAAGCGCGGTGGCAACGGCATCTTGTGCAGGTACCAGGCCACCATCATCGGCAGGCTGACCTTCAGCAGTTCGGCCGGCTGCAGGTAGAAGAACTTCAGGTCCAGCCACTGCCGCCCGTACTTGCCGGTGCCGAGCACGAACACCGCCAGCAACGGGATCATCGAGATCGCGTAGATCATCGGTGTGGCCGAGCGGATACGCAGGATCGGTACCCGTGAGATGCCCCACAGCGCGGCCATACCCACTGCGAAGCGCGCGCCCTGGGCCATCACCAGGCCGTCGCCACCGGCACTCTTCAAGGTGGCCAGGCCGATCACCATCAGCGCGCCCAGGGCCAGGCACAATACCCAGTCCAGCGTGCTGAAGAAGCGGCGCAGCATGTCGCCGGCCCAACGCAGGAACACTCTCATCGTGCGGGCTCCGCGGTGGTCGGGCGTGGCGTGGCCGGCAACGCCGCGGCGGCCGGCGTCCCTGGCTGCGGTGCGGGTGCCGGTTCCGGCGCAGGCACGCCAATCAGCACGGGGTGTTCCCCCAGTTGTGCCGCAGCAAGGTCACCGGCCTGGCGCGCGCCCACATCTTCGTTGTCGAATGCGGTTGCACCGATGGCGGTGGTGCCGCGCTCGCTGTCCAGCGGCTGCATGCCTTCGGGCATCTTGCCCAGCAGGTAGGCGTCGAACACCTTGCGTGCGATCGGCGCTGCCGCCGCGCCGCCGTAACCACCGCCCTCCACTGCGATCGCCAGCGCGATCACCGGCTGTTCGACCGGCGCAAAGCCGACGAACAACGCGCGGTGGCGCAGGTGCATCGGCAGGCTCTTCGGATTCACCGCGGCGGTACCCTTGCGGCTGATGACCTGCGCGGTACCGGTCTTGCCGGCCATCGTGTAAGGCGCGCCGGCCGCCATCCGCGCAGCGCTGCCGCCAGGCAGCATGGTGGCCATCATGCCTTCGCGCACCGCCTGCAGGTTGTTCGGGTTCGGACTGACCGGTTTGCTCTCGCCCGGGTCGGTCGCCATCCAGTCGTGGTCGAACCCCGCACGCTGCTGGATCACCAGATGGGGCGTGCGCAGCTGCCCGTTGGCCAGCCCACTGACGCCCCGCGCCAGCTGCAGCGGAGTGACCTTCCAGTCACCCTGGCCGATGCTGATGTTGACTGTATCGCCCGGATACCAGGCTTCCTTGCGGCTCTTCCGCTTGTAGGCCGGCGACGGCAGGATGCCCCCGATCTCGCCGGTCAGGTCGATGCCGGTCGGCTGGCCGAAGCCGTAGTACTCCATGTAATGGTCGAAGCGCTCGATGCCCAGATCCAGCGCCAGCTTGTAGTAGTACGTGTTGACCGATTGCGCGATCGACTTGCGCAGGTCGGTCCAGCCGTGACCGCCGCGGTGCGAGTCACCCCAGCCACGCGAGGTGCCGGGCAGGTAGAACATGCCGGTGGACAGCACCTTGTCTTCCGGGCGGCGCACGCCCGAATCGAGGCCCGCCAGGCCGATCAGCGGCTTCAGCGTGGAACCGGGCGCGACGCCACCCAGCACCAGGCGGTTGAACTGCGGCCGCGACGGGTTGTCGTTCAGCGCCTTGAAGTCGGCATGGGAAATACCGTTGACGAACAGGTTGGGGTCGTAGGACGGCAGGCTGACCATCGCCAGCACTTCGCCGGTGCGCGGGTCCATCGCCACCGCCGAGCCTTCCTGGTCGCCGAAGGCGGCCACCATGGCGCGCTGCAGGTCGGCGTCGATCGACAGCCGCAGGTCGGCGCCGGACTGCGCGGCGACGCGGCCGATGGTGCGGATCGCACGCCCCTGCACGTTGGTCTCGACCTGCTCGTAGCCGACCTTGCCGCGCAGCTGCTGCTCGTAATAGCGCTCCAGACCGGATTTGCCGATGTGGGTCAGCGCGGCATTGCCCTCGCCGAGGATTTCCAGGTCCTTGTCATCGACGCGGCCGACGTAACCGATGATGTGCGCGAACAGGTCGCCATAGGGATAGCGACGGGTCAGATAGGGTTCCAGCTCGACGCCGGGGAAGCGCCAGCGGTCGACGGCGAAGCGTGCCATCTCCTCGTCGCTCATGCGCAGCTTCAGCGTGACCGGCAGGAACTTGCGGCGCGCCTTGCGCGACTTGTTGAACGCTTCCAGTTCTTCCGGGCTGATGCTGATGATCTTCGCCAGCCCTTCCAGGGTGGCGTCCATGTCCTTGACCTTGTCCGGGGTCACGTCCAGGCGGAAGGCCGGCACGTTCTCGGCCAGCAGGCGGCCGTTGCGGTCGTAGATCATGCCGCGCCCGGGCACCACCGGCCGCGGCTTGATGCGGTTGGCTTCCGAGCGCGTGGCGTAGACGTCGTGGTCCAGCACCTGCAGCTTGAAGTACCAGCCGCCCAGGCCCAGCAGGCAGACCAGCACACCCAGGAAGCCCAGCGCCGCGCGGCGGCGGAACTGTTCGGCTTCGGCGTGGGGGTTCTTGACCTGGCGGCGCGGGATCATGGCTCAGCGCCCGCGCTTGCCGAAGCGCACCGCGTCCAGCAGCACGAATACCAGCGGCCACAGGCCCATGCCCAGCAGCGGTGCCCACCAGTACGACCACGGCAGGGTCGGCTCATCCACCACGATGTGGACCAGCGCGCTGACGATGCGGTCGTTGAACAGCAGGCCGCCGATGGCCAGCATCTGCTGGGACATCGGGAAGAAGCGGATGCGGGCGCGGAAACGCTGCAGGATGAAGGCCAGCATCACCAGCCGCAGCGACTGTTCGCCGAGTACACCGCCGTACAGCAGATCGGCGATCACGCCACTGGCGAAAGCGACGCCCAGGCCGACACGCTCAGGCGCTTCAATCACCCAATAGGCCAGCACCAGCGCCAGCCAATACGGGCGCAGCGGCTGCAGCAGCGCCGGCAACGGCAGCAGGCCCAGCAGCAGCGCCACCACCAGGCTGGCCGGCAGCACCCACGGGTTGTCGCGCAGGCGGCTCATCGCTGGGCCTCCGGCGCGGTCGGTTGCCGGGCAGCGGCCGGCACTACCGTCGCCGACCCAGCATCGGGTGGAGAGCCCCCCTCTTGTTGAGGGGGGCGCGCCGAAGGCGCGGGGGTAAGGGAGGATGCGGGGGCCGGTTGCACCGAAGGTGCAGTCGGCGGCAGTTCGCTGACCGCAGGCAAGCGAATTGCTGCACCCGGGCGCAGCAGCAGCACGTCGCGGCCGCGATCCAGCTGCGCCGCCGGCTTCAGTTCGCCGACCAGGAAGGCATGGGTATCGTCCGGACGCAGGCCGGTGATGGTGCCGACCGGGAAGCCGGCCGGGAAGCGGCCACCGAGGCCGGAGGTGACGATCTCATCCCCCACTTCCACGCCGGCGCTGAGCGGGATGTCGCGCAGTTCCAGCTTGTCGCCGCGGCCGTAGACGATCAGGCGAACGCCGTTGCGGGCCACCGTCACCGGAACGGCATGGTCGGGGTCGGTCAGCAGCAGCACGGTGGAGGTACCGCCAGTGACGCTGATCACCTGGCCCATCAGACCGCCGGCATCGATCACCGCCTGGCCGACGTGCACGCCTTCGCGGCTGCCGGCGTCGAGCACCAGGCGCTGCTTCACCGGATCCAGGTCGATGTCCAGGATCGGCGCCAGCTGCACGTCCAGGCCACTGCGCTCGGCCACGTTCAGCAGTTCGCGCAGCTGGGCGTTGTCCAACGCGGCGGTCTGCAGGCGGGTCAGGCGGGCGTTGGCCAGCAGCAGCTGGTTGCGCAGTTCACGGTTCTCGTTGACCAGCTGGCCGTGGCTGGCCGCCGAGTCCTTGACCTGGTTGCCGAGCTTGCCCGGCAGTCCCGCCAGTGCCCATACCGGCTGCACCAGGCTGTTGGCCTGCCCGCGCAGCTGCGCAAGCCAGCCGGCCTGGTCGTCAAGCACGATCAGGGTGATGGCCAGTGCGAGATAAGCCAGCAGACGCAGCGGGCTGGCGGCATCACCGGATCGGGAAGCAACGGGAGGTCCGGCGTAGGGCGGCACGGCAACGATTCAACTGGCAGAAGGCGGAAGGGAAACACGCGGACGCCCCGCCGGTGCCGGCCTACCCTCATGGTGGGCCGCACCCCGGAGGGGCGCTGCGGGCGCAGGCAGCCGGGACGGCTTATTCCGGCGCAAAGAACTCGTTGCCGTGCATGTCGACCAGCTCCAGCGCACGGCCACCGCCGCGGGCCACGCAGGTCAGCGGATCGTCCGCCACCTGCACGTGCAGGCCGGTTTCCTCGGAAATCAGGCGATCCAGGTCACGCAGCAGGGCGCCACCACCGGTCAGCACGATGCCGCGCTCGGCGACGTCGGCGCACAGTTCCGGCGGGGTCTGTTCCAGCGCCAGCTTGACCGCGCTGACGATGCCCGACAGCGGCTCGTGCAGGGCCTCGAGCACCTCGTTGGAGCTGATCTTGATCATCTTCGGCACGCCCTCGGCGAGGTTGCGGCCGGAGATTTCCATCTCGATCACTTCCGCCTGCGGGTAGGCGCAGCCCAGCTCGACCTTGATGCGCTCGGCGGTGGCTTCACCGATCAGCATGCCGTGGTTGCGGCGCACGTAGTTGGTGATCGACTCGTCGAAGCGGTCGCCGCCGATGCGGACCGAGGCCGAATAGACGATGCCGTTGAGCGAGATCACCGCCACTTCGGTGGTGCCGCCGCCGATATCGATGACCATCGAGCCACGGGCTTCGGTAACCGGCATGCCGGCGCCGATCGCGGCGGCCATCGGTTCTTCGATCAGGAACACGTCACGGGCACCGGCTTCCTCGGCCGATTCCTTGATCGCGCGGCGCTCGACCTGGGTCGAGCCGGCCGGCACGCAGACCAGCACGCGCGGGCTCGGGCGCAGCACGCGCGACTTGTGCACCTTCTTGATGAAGTGCTTGAGCATCGCCTCGGTGTAGGTGAAGTCGGCGATGACGCCGTCCTTCATCGGGCGGATGGTGGTGATGTGGCCCGGGGTACGGCCAAGCATCTGCTTGGCTTCGGCGCCTACGGCTGCCACCGAGCGGGTGCCACCAATGGCACGGTCCTGACGCACGGCCACGACCGATGGCTCGTTCAGCACGATCCCCTGCCCGCGCACGTAGATGAGGGTGTTGGCCGTGCCCAGGTCGATGGACAGGTCATTGGAGAACATGCCACGGAGTTTCTTGAACATCTGAGGAAGGAGTCCTGAGGGGTGTCGTGCCCGCCGCGGGATGGCGAAAAAATGGGCAGAAATCGAGGCCGACAAGCCTAGCAACCCGCCTGCCGCCGAGCAAGGAAAAAACTAGCTGAACCCGCGTCTTCACAGGCTTTCGGCCTGATCGGGTCTCACCCGGTTCTGGCCCTGAGCGGCACCAGCGGGTAACCTTTGCGCCGTCGGGCGCCCAAGGGCGCCGTTTGCTTGCCCGCCGAACCGGGCCGGCCCACCCCAAAATTCACCGCATAGGCTTACATCGATGTCCGCTCTGATCTGTGGTTCTCTTGCCTTCGACACCATCATGGTGTTCCCGGACCAGTTCAAGAATCACATCCTGCCGGACAAGGTGCACATCCTGAACGTGTCCTTCCTGGTGCCGCGCATGCGCCGCGAGTTCGGCGGCTGCGCCGGCAACATCGCCTACAACCTGCACCTGCTGGGCGGCCAGCCGATCCCGATGGGCACCGTGGGTTCGGACTTCGGCCCGTACCGCGAATACTTCGACGGCCTGGGCATCGACCTGTCGCGCGTGCGCGTGATTGATGAGCTGTTCACCCCGCAGGCGTTCATCACCACCGACCACGACAACAACCAGATCACCGCCTTCCACCCGGGCGCGATGATGCGCTCCTACGAGAACCACGTGCGTGGCGTACCGGGCGTGACTCTGGGGCTGGTCGGCCCGGACGGCCGCGAAGGCATGATCCAGAACGCGCAGGAATTCCACGAAGACGGTATTCCGTTCATCTTCGACCCGGGCCAGGCCATGCCGCTGTTCAACGGCCCGGAGCTGCGCGCCTTCATCGACCAGGCCGACTACGTGGTGGTCAACGACTACGAGTCGAACCTCCTGCAGGAACGCACCGGCTGGGACGAGAAGGAGATCGTCAGCCGGGTCAAGGCCTACATCACCACCCGCGGCCCGAAGGGCGCGGTCATCCACACCCCGGAAAAGAGCTACGACATCCCGCCGGCGCACGAGCGCCGCGTGGTCGACCCGACCGGCTGTGGCGACGCCTTCCGTGCGGGCCTGATCTACGGCATCCAGAAGGGCTACGACTGGCTGACCATCGGCCGCATGGGCAACCTGATGGGCGCGCTGAAGGTCGAGCACCCGGGCACGCAGAACCAGCGCTTCACCTTTGACGAGTTCAACGAGCAGTTCAAGCAGCAGTTCGGTTACGCGCTGGGCGCGTAAACGAACTGCCCGCGCACCCGCTCGGTGGGTGTCGACCTTGGTCGACACCCTGTGCCCTGGTAGGTGTCGACCTTGGTCGACACTGCCGGCCAGCGGCCGGCACTACCCCTTCTGCTGCCAGGCGGCCAACAGTGCACGGCAATCAGCGAAATGCCAGTCGGCACTGCCCGGCCACGGGTTCTCCGGCAGGTTGACAAGCACGGTATGGGCGCCCGCGGCGCGCCCGCACTCCAGGTCATAGGCGTGGTCTCCCACCATCACCGCCTCTGCCGCCGCGATGCCCCAACGCTGCAGGTGCTGCTGCAGGCCATCCGGCGACGGCTTGGGCACCGCTTCATCGCGGCCGATGATGTCGGCATCGTCGAACAACTCCCCGACCCCGATCGCGTCCAGGGTCAGCTTCGCCAGCGCATGATCGTTGCGGGTCAGGATGCCCAGCCGGCAGCCCGCCGCCGACAGCGCGCGCAGCAGCTTCACCGCACCCGGCGCCGGCAGTGCCTCCTCGGCCAGCGCACGTTCGTGATCCAGCAGCCACTCGCGCTTGGCCTGCGCCGGCGCATCCGGCAGCGCTGCGATATGGTCGAGGATATCTTCCTCCGCGGCGATCTGCAGCGCGCGGCGGATCGCGGCGAAATCATGCACGGCGACAGTCAGCGTACCGTCCATGTCGAACACCCAGTGCCGGATCGCGGACAACGCGTGCACTGCGCTGCCCGCCGCAACCATCACTGCCACCACTGCGGCATGCGGCTGGCGTCGACACCACCGGTTTCGAACACGGCAGTACGCGTGCCGCCGGCCTTGACCGGGAACTCGATGCTGATCGACTTGCCCTTGCGCGCCAGCTTCCACAGTGCCTTCTGGTCGGTGATGAACAGCGCGATGGCTTCATCGGTCTTCGGGCGCCAGGCCGCCATGGAAATCGGCTTGCCGTCGTCCACGGTTACTTTCACCGTGCACTGCGGGCAACGGAAATCGCCGGCCTGCAGCACCAGGTAGGCATGCCGCTTCCACTCCGGATGATCGCGGAACACCAGCTGCACCGGCTTGGCACCGCTGCCATCCACGTCCACCCGTTCCTTGCTGTAGATCTGCGCCGAGACCTGGTTGCCCTTGTTGCCCACCGGGATCTGGTTGTACTGCCACAGCGCCTGCATGCGGCGCAGGTCGCGCGCAGCATCGCCCTTGGCCTTGACCTCGTCGAAGCCGGCGGCGATGCGCTCGGCGGCGGCGGTGTCCTTGTACTGGTCCAGCAGCGAGGCGCCATGCAGGCGCGCACGCTCCCAGTCCTGTGCGGCCACGGCCATGTCGTACTGCTTGGCCACGTCTTCGGCCTTGGCTTCCTTCTGTGCCTGCACGGCGGCTGCGGCGGCTTCCTGCGCCTTGCGCTCTTCCTCGGGGTTGCTGCAGGCAGCCAGGGCCAGGGTGCAGGCGGTGAGCAGGATCAGTCGTTTCATGGCGGAGGTCCTTCGTGTTTTCGCATTTCTGTAGAGTCGAGCCATGCTCGACTGGCGCTTCAACAGCAGTCGAGCATGGCT
>NZ_JBDJKU010000062.1:0-23926 GCF_039673015.1 Stenotrophomonas sp. TWI1409 | reverse complement strand
GTGTTTTCTTGTTTGGTTTGGCCGGGCGTGGGGCTGACACCCAGTCTTTTTTTTTGTGGCCGCCCGCCCCCCGGCACTACCCGTTACAGGCGCTCGCCGGTTTCCGGGTTGAAGAAGTGCAGGCCCTGCGGGTGGATCGCCACACGGATCTGCTCGCCCACCGCCGGCAGCGACTGCGGCGCTACGCGCATGGTCAGCGCATGCTGGCCACTGCTCAGGTTGACGAAGATCTCGTTACCGACCGGTTCGATGCCTTCAATGCGTGCGGCAAATGCATGCGCATCATCGGCACGGGCCGGCTGCAGGTGTTCCGGGCGCACGCCCACCGCGATCGGCTTCTGCAGCCACGCCGGATCGATCGTGGCCTGGCCCAGCGGTGCACGCCATTCGCCGTCGACCACGGTCACGCCGCCGGCATCGCCCTGCAGCGTGCCACGCAGCACGTTCATCGCCGGGCTGCCGAGGAAACCGGCCACGAACAGATTGGCCGGGCGGTCGTACAGCGCCATCGGCGTATCGATCTGCTGGATGATGCCGTCCTTCAGCACCACGATGCGCTGGCCCAGGGTCATCGCTTCGACCTGGTCGTGCGTCACGTAGATCATGGTGGTGCCCAGCTTGCGATGCAGCTGCGCGATCTCGGTACGCACGCTGTGGCGCAGCTTGGCGTCGAGGTTGGACAGCGGCTCGTCCAGCAGGAACACCGCCGGCTCGCGCACCAGTGCACGGCCCAGCGCAACACGCTGGCGCTGGCCACCGGACATCGCCTTGGGCAGCTTGTCCATCATCTCGGTCAGGCCCAGGGTCTGCGCTGCTTCGGCGATGCGCTTGTCGATGGTCGCCTTGTCATGCCCGCGCAGCTTCAGGCCGAAGGCCAGGTTCTCGGCCACGGTCATGTGCGGGTACAGCGCGTAGCTCTGGAACACCATGGCGATGTCGCGGTCCTTCGGCGCCACGTCGTTGACCACGCGATCACCGATGGTCAGCGTGCCGCCGCTGATCTCCTCCAGGCCAGCCACCATCCGCAGCAGGGTCGACTTGCCACAGCCGGACGGACCGACCAGCACCATCAGCTCGCCATCGGCGACCTCGAAGCTGGCGTCCTTCACCGCGACCTGGCCGTTGTCATAGACCTTGCGCACACCCTGCAACTGCACTTTTGCCATATCACCTATCCGGTCCGCCCGAAGCCGGGCTGTCTTTTGGGACTGCCTCGGCCCTCCCGATGGCAGTGATGATTGCGCGCCTGCCGCATGACGGCGAGCACTGCAATCGAATACAGTTGCCCATTCTGCCATGTAAACGTTTTCACGTGGCACTATCCGATGATCGGTGCGCACCGATCTGCGTCGGCGGTTGAACGAAGGTTCCGCCGAGGCAGTGGTTTCGAATGGAACGGTCTTCCGCTACCCCGGAGATCGCCCCTGACGAACCTCGGACAGGCAGTTGCGCGGATGTCCCCCGAACCCAGCCATGAAGCGATTGACAACGATGTCACCCGGATCTGAAACTCGAGCGATGCACGACACCCTCTTCCTGTTCGGTGCCACAGGTGATCTGGCCCAGCGCTACCTGTTCCCTTCGCTGCTTCGCCTGCTTGGCGACGGCCTGCTGCCGGAGGACTTCCGCATCCGTGCGCTGGCCCTGTCCGGGCATGACACCGAAGCCTTCCATGACATCCTGCGGCCGCGCCTGCAGCAGGCCATGCCGATGGCCACGCAGGACGACATCAGCGCCCTGCTGCGCCGCATCGACTATCGTTCGGTGGACCTGCGCGACGTCGACTCGGTTGCCGCCGCAGTCTCCGACCTGGTGCACCGCAAGTGCGTCAGCTACCTGGCCATTCCGCCGGGCCTGTACATCTCCACCTGCGAAGGCCTGGCCAAGGGTGGCGCCCTCGCCGCACCGGCACGCCTGATGCTGGAGAAGCCGATCGGCAGCGACAGCGAAAGCGCCGAGGAAATCATCAGCACCATCGGCCAGTGGATCGACGAGGATCGTGTGTTCCGCCTCGACCACTACCTGGGCAAGGCGGCGGTGCAGAACCTGATCGCGCTGCGCTTCGGCAACACGCTGCTGGAAGCGGTGTGGAACCGCAACTACATCGAATCGGTGCACATCCTGGTCGCCGAAAGCGAAGGCGTGGATGGCCGCGACGCCTACTACGCCCGCTCCGGCGCGCTGCGCGACATGGTGCAGAGCCATATCCTGCAGCTGCTGTGCATGGTGGCGATGGAGCCGCCAGCCTCGCTGGAAGCCGACCGCATCCGCGACGAGAAGGTCAAGGTGCTGCGCGCCCTGCGCCCGCTCGATGCCAAGCACGCCGCGCGTGACAGCATCCGTGGCCGCTACACCGCCGGTACCATCAACGGCCAGCCGGCCCAGGCCTACCAGCCGCCGGAAGGCAGCGACGTGGAGACCTTCGCCGGGGTCACCGCGCATATCGACAACTGGCGCTGGAGCGGCGTGCCGTTCCACCTGGTCACCGGCAAGCGCCTGCCCGAACGCACCACCCGCGTGGTGGTCACGCTGAAGCCGGTCACCCACTGGCTGTTCGAGCGCCCGCAGCGCGCGCAGGCCGCACCGAACCGCCTGGTGTTCCAGCTGCAGCCGCAGGAAAACATCGAACTGGGCCTGATGAGCAGCCTGGCCGGCCCGGAATGGGGCGCGCTGGAGCTGCATCCGCTGGAACTGGAACTGTCGGTGCCGACTGGCCTGCACCGCCGCATCGCCTACGAACGCCTGTTCCTGGATGCCTTCAACGGCAACCACACGCTGTTCGTGCGCGACGACGAAGTGCGCGCAGCGTGGGCCTGGATCGACAGCGTCGCCGACGCCTGGAAGGACGCCAAGCTGCCGCTGGAGCCCTACCCCGCCGGCCAATGGGGGCCGAGCAATGCCGGCGAGTTCCTGCCGCAGGGCGTGGACGCGCCGGACAGCGGAGCGTCGGCATGAGCGCCAGCTCGCAGCCGGTGCTGGTCGCCGACATCGGTGGCACCAATGCCCGCTTCGCCCTGGCTGACACTTCGCAGGACGCACCACTGCAGAAGGACAGCATCCGCGAGTACGCGGTGGCGGAGTTCCCGTCGCTGGGTGATGCCGCGCGCCACCATCTGGAACAGATCGGCGCCACGGCCAGCCGCGGCGTGTTCGCGGTGGCCGGTCGCGTCGACGGTGACGAAGCGCGCATCACCAACCACCCGTGGGTGATCTCACGCAGCCGCACCGCCGCCATGCTCGGCTTCAACGAACTGCACCTGATCAACGACTTCGCCGCACAGGCGATGGCGATTTCGCTGCTGCAGCCCGATGACGTGGTCCAGGTCGGCGGTGCCGCCTGGGTGCCGGGCAAACCCGGCCAGCCGCGCAACTACGCGGTGATCGGGCCGGGTACGGGCCTGGGTGTCGGTGGCCTGATCCTGCGCCACGGCCGCTGCTACCCGCTGGAAACCGAAGGCGGCCATGTCAGCTTCCCGCCGGGAACCCCGGAGGAGATCCGCATCCTGGAGATCCTGTCCGAACAGTTCGGCCGCGTCTCCAACGAGCGCCTGATCTGCGGCCCTGGCCTGGTCAACATCCATCGCGCCGTATGCGAGATGGCCGGCATCGATCCGGGCCAACTGCAGCCGGTGGACGTGACCGCCCGCGCCCTGCACGGTGACCCGCAGGCGATGCGCACCGTCGATGTGTTCTGCGCCGTGTTCGGCGCCATCGCAGGCGACCTGGTGCTGACCCAGGGCGCGTGGGACGGCGTGTTCCTGACCGGCGGGCTGACCCCGAAGATGCTCGATTCGCTGCAGCACTCTGGTTTCCGCCAGCGCTTCGAACACAAAGGCCGCTTCTCTTCGATCATGGCGCGGGTGCCCTCGTTGGCCGTGATGCATCCCCACGCCGGACTGCTGGGCGCCGCCGCCTACGCCGCCGACGCCGAACGTGACGCACCTGGAGTTGCCGCATGAGCCCCACCACCTTCCACGACGACCGCATCGAGTTCATCCAGCACGGCGATGCCGATGGCTGGATCGAGGCGGTGGCCGCTGAGATGGCGCAGACCCTCAACCACGACATCAACGAAGTGGGCCGCGCCCGCATCCTGTTGTCTGGCGGCACCACGCCGGCACCGGTCTACCAGGCGCTGGCCGAACTGGACGTGCACTGGGACCGCGTGGAAGTGAGCCTGGCCGATGAGCGCTGGCTGTCGCCGCAGGATCGCGACAGCAATGCTTGGCTGGTGCGCGAGAATCTGCTCAAGCGCGCCGAAGGTGCGCATTTCGATCCGCTGGTGCGCATCGGCAAGCCGCTTCCGGAATGCGTGTACACCGCCAACCTGCAGGCGCAGCACAGCCAACCGCCGAGCCTGGTGGCGCTGGGCATGGGCAACGACGGCCACACCGCCTCGCTGTTCCCCGGCTCGAAGGACCTGGCCCGCGCACTGGAAAGCACCCTGCCCTACGCGGCGCTGGATGCCACCGGCTGCCCGGGCGCGAACCAGTGGCCGCTGCGCATCACGCTGACCCCGCATGGCCTGCGCCAGTGCCGCCAGCGCCTGCTGCTGCTGCGCGGCAAGCAGAAGCTGCAGGTACTGCGCCAGGCGCTGGACAGCAATGACGCCCAGCATTACCCCATCCTCAATGCGATCAACCTGGAAGGCGCGCGCCTGCGCGTCCACTGGGCTGATTGATGTTGGCGGCGGCGCCGTGCCGCCGCTTGCCTCTCGCCACCACGAACGCCGGTAGCCAATGAGCCTCCATCCGCAACTGCAAGCCATCACTGAGCGTGTCATCCGCCGCAGCGCCGCCTCACGCGCCGCCTACCTGGCCGCGATCGACGCCTCCCTGCGTGAAGGCCCGTTCCGCAGCCGCCTGAGCTGCGGCAACCTCGCCCACGGGTTCGCCGCCTGCGGCGGCACCGACAAGAGCCGCCTGCGCGGCGGCGTGACGCCGAACCTCGGCATCATCACCGCCTACAACGACATGCTGTCGGCGCACCAGCCGTTCGAGACCTATCCCGAGCAGATCCGCGAGATCGCCCGCGAGCTGGGCGCCACCGCACAGGTGGCCGGCGGCGTGCCGGCGATGTGCGACGGCGTCACCCAGGGCCGCGGCGGCATGGAACTGTCACTGTTCTCGCGCGATGTGATCGCGCAGGCCACCGCGATCGGGCTCAGCCACGATATGTTCGACACCACCGTCTACCTCGGTGTGTGCGACAAGATCGTGCCGGGCCTGCTGATCGGTGCGCTGGCCTTCGGCCATCTGCCGGCGGTGTTCGTGCCGGCCGGCCCGATGACCCCGGGCATCCCGAACAAGCAGAAGGCCGAAGTGCGCGAGCGCTACGCCGCCGGCGAGGCCACCCGCGAGGAACTGCTGGAAGCGGAATCGGCCTCTTACCACGGTGCGGGCACCTGCACCTTCTACGGCACCGCCAACTCCAACCAGGTGCTGCTGGAAGCGATGGGCGTGCAGCTGCCGGGCGCCTCGTTCGTCAACCCGGACACGCCGCTGCGCGACGCACTGACCCGCGAAGCCACTGAACGCGCGCTGGACATCACCGCACTGGGCGACGATTTCCGTCCGCTCGGCCGGATCATCGACGAGCGCGCGATCATCAATGCGGTCATTGCGCTGATGGCGACCGGCGGCTCGACCAACCACACCATCCACTGGATCGCGGTGGCACGCGCGGCTGGCATCGTGCTGACCTGGGACGACTTCGACGAGCTGTCGCAGCTGATTCCGCTGCTGGCCCGCGTCTACCCGAACGGCGAAGCCGATGTAAACCGCTTCGCCGCAGCAGGCGGCCCGGCCTTCGTGTTCGGCGAACTGATCAAGGCCGGCCTGATGCACGGCGACCTGGTCAGCGTGGCGCGCGGCGGCATGGCCGACTATGCGCGCGAACCGCAGCTGCGCGACGGCAAGCTGGTCTACCTGCCGGGCCTGGAACGCAGCGCCGACGAAGAGGTGGTGCGTGGCGTCGACAATCCGTTCGAACACCAGGGTGGCCTGCGCCTGCTGCGCGGCAACCTCGGCAAGTCGCTGATCAAACTGTCGGCGGTGAAGCCGCAATACCGCACGATCGAAGCACCGGCGGTGGTGGTCGATGCGCCGCAGGTGTTGAACAAGCTGCATGCCGGCGGCCTGTTGCCCGAGCATTTCGTGGCGGTGGTGCGTTACCAGGGCCCGCGTGCGAACGGCATGCCGGAACTGCATTCGCTGGCGCCGCTGCTGGGCCTGCTGCAGAACCAGGGCCGGCGCGTGGCGCTGGTCACCGACGGCCGCCTGTCCGGCGCCTCGGGCAAGATTCCTGCGGCGATCCATGTGACGCCGGAAGCGGCGCGGGGTGGTCCGCTGGCCAAGGTTCGCGAGGGCGACATGATCCGCCTCGATGGCGAGGCCGGCACGCTGGAAGTGCTGGTGGACGCAGCCGAATGGGCTGCACGTCCGCTGGCGCCGAACACCGCGCCTGCCGCGCATGATCTGGGCCGCAACCTGTTCGCGATCAACCGTCGCGTGGTGGGGCCGGCGGACCAGGGTGCGATTTCGATTTCGTGCGGGCCGGCGGCGGCCGATGGCGGGCCGTGGGAGTACGACGCGGAGTATGAGCTGGGGCACGATGCCGCGGCGGCGGCGGCGCCGCATGAGGCGAAAGACGCCTGAAGCGAAAAGCCGCGGCAGGCTTCCCGGCTTGGGCAGTAGAGCGCCCTGGCCGGGACACGCCGTAAACCCATCCATGGGGGCTCGATCGCGGCATCCATGCCGCTCACGGTCCCGGCCAGGGCGCTCTACTGCCCTTGGACAATTCCCGGCGCGTCATTTGCGCTGCGGCCACTGAATCAAGAAGAGCAAAGGCAAGGGCAAAAGCATGGGTATCGAACAACATCAGGTGAAGGCGGCGGAGCTGTTGCGTGCGGCGGGCATCCTGCCGGTGGTGACGATTCATACGCTGGACCAGGCGCGTGCGGTCAGCGCGGCGCTGCTGGAAGGTGGTTTGCCGGCGATCGAGCTGACCCTGCGTACGCCAGTGGCCATGGAAGCGCTGGCGATGCTCAAGCGCGAGCTGCCGGACGTGGTGGTGGGTGCCGGTACGGTGCTGACCGTGGAGCAGATGCAGCAGTCCATCGATGCGGGTGCGGATTTCCTGGTGACCCCGGGTACGCCGCCGGCGCTGGCTGATGCACTGGCCGCTGCGCCGCTGCCGGTGGTGCCGGGTGCGGCAACCCCGACCGAGCTGCTGTCGCTGTACGCGCGCGGCTTCCGCGTGTGCAAGCTGTTCCCGGCCACGGCCGTGGGCGGGCTGGCGATGATCAAGGGCCTGGCCGGCCCGGTTGCCGACCTCAAACTGTGCCCGACCGGTGGCATCACCGAAAACACCGCCGCCGAATACCTCGAGCAGAAGAACGTGGTCTGCATCGGTGGTTCGTGGATGGTGCCGGGCAACTGGATCGCCGACGGCGAATGGGACAAGGTGCGCGCCAGCGCCGCAGACGCGGCAAAGATCATCAAGCGCGTGCGCGGCCACTGAGCCCGACAAAGGTGTAGAGCCGCGCCCACGCTCGGCTCCGGCATCATCAAGGGTCAGAGCCCTTTCCCACCGGGAAAGGGATCCGACCCCAGGCGACGAGCGCGCACAGCGCGCGACCCGCTCCTGCTCTTCCTTCTTCATTCCGCAGTGGACGCGTACGGAACCTGTCCGTGGCCATGCGGAGGGATTGCGCAGGGGCGTAAGCGCCATGGATGGCGCGCCCGAGCCTCCAGGGATGGATCCACGGCGTCCCCTGCGCAATCCCTCCGCAGGGCCAACCCCACGAATCCTGCCGCACACCGCGAGGGGCTCAGCCGTTGGCCGAAACCCTTACAGCGGCCGTGCCGGATCCACCAGCCCATACTGGCTGGCCATCCGCGCCAGCGCGATGTTGTCGTGGATTCCCATCTTCTCGAACAACCGCGCCTTGTGCGTGTTCACCGTCTTCGCACTCAGGCTCAGCCGCCGCGCGATGTCTTCCTGGCGCAGGCCCTGGGTCAGCAGCAGTGCCACTTCCAGCTCGCGCGGTGACAGGCTGTCGAACGGCGAACCGTTGCCCTCCACCGTCGACAACGCCAGGTTCTGCGCGATGCTGGTGCCCAGGTAGCGGCGGCCACCGGCCACGTCACGCACTGCGCGCAGCAGTTCCTGCGCATCGCAGCCCTTGCCGATGTACCCGGCAGCACCGGCTTCCAGCAGGCGCTTCGGCAGCGGGCCGTCTTCCAGCACCGACACGATCACCACGCGGGTGTTGCGGTGGCTGCGGACGATGCGCTCGGTCACTTCCATGCCGCTTACGCCCGGCAGGTGCAGATCGCACAACACCACGTCCGGCAGCAGCTGGCGGACTTCACGCAGCGCGTCTTCGCCGGTCTCGGCTTCGCCCACCACCTCGATGTCGGTTTCCCCCGACAGAATCATCTTCATCCCGGTGCGGACCAGCGCATGGTCATCCACCAGGTAGACTCGAATCGTCATTCACGTACCTCTTCGAATGCGGCCATTGCAGGTCAAGCTAGGCAGGGTGCCGATACCCCTGCAAGCGCGTTCGGAATGCGACCCCGGCAATCTGCCTTGCGCATCACACTACCGCGCGTTGTGCTTGCCCCCTGTCTTGCAGAACCTGCTGCAACGAAACAACTGATCTATCACGTAGACGTCCCTCAAGGGCCATCCACGTCAATCCCCCTGTGATGATGCTTCGCTGGCCTTCGCTGGCGGCGAGCCGTGACGTCGCCACGGGTGCCGGCGACTGAACATGACCAGATAGCACCCTACCACCCAAACCAGCGCGGCACACCATCCGGCCAGGATATCGGAGGGGTAATGCACCCCCAGGTAGACCCGGGACACGCTGACCAGGAGGCTGAATGCCGGTGCCAGCAGCAGCACCGGCCAGCGCCAGCGGGTGTTCCAGGCCAGCAGTACCAGGGTCACTGCCAGGGTCATCGAGCCCATCGCATGGCCGCTGGGGAAGCTGAACGTCGATTCCGGCGCGATCGATTCCCACAGGCTGGGGCGCTGGCGCTGGAAGAAGTGCTTGCTGCCCATGTTCAGCAGCGCCGAGCCGACGAAGCTGACCGCCACGAAGGTCGCCTCGCGCCAACGCCGGTAGCCCAGCAGCACGCCGATGATCAGCACGTCGGCCGGGATCAGGAACCATTCGTAGCCCAGTCTGGAAATGAGCACGAAGAAGCGGTCCAGCAGCGGCGAATGCAGGCCATGCATCTGCCACAGCAGCGGCGCATCGAAATGGAACGATTCAAACTCGTGCACCTCGTCAGCCAGGGCGACGAAGCCGGCCAGCGGCAGCAGCACGCCACCGAACAGCAGGACCAGGCGCCAGGCATTGCGCGCCATCCAGTGGCGGAAGCCGGAGGCGGACTCCGGTGCAGCGAGGATCGCAGGCTTATCCGGCGCTTCGGACATACTTGTGTTCGACGTAATCGTCGATCAGGGCGACGAATTCCTGGGCGATGTTCTCGCCACGCAGGGTCACCTTCTTTTCGCCATCGACGAACACCGGCGCTGCAGGCGTTTCACCCGTGCCGGGCAGCGAGATGCCGATATTGGCATGGCGCGACTCACCCGGTCCGTTGACGATGCAGCCCATCACCGCCAGGGTCATGTTCTCCGCACCCGGGTGGTGGATCTTCCACAGCGGCATCTTCTCGCGCACGTGGTTCTGTACCACCTTGGCCAGCTCCTGGAAGAACTCGGAGGTGGTGCGGCCGCAGCCCGGGCAGGCCGTGACCAGCGGCGTGAAGGCGCGCTGGCCGGTGGTCTGCAGCAGCTCCTGGGCGACGATCACTTCCTGCGTACGCGACTGGCCCGGTTCCGGGGTCAGCGAGATGCGGATGGTGTCACCGATGCCCTCCTGCAGCAGCACGCTCAGCGCCGCGGACGAGGCGACGATGCCCTTGCTGCCAATTCCGGCCTCGGTCAGGCCCAGGTGCAGGGCGAAATCCGAGCGCTGGGCCAGGTCGCGGTACACCGCGATCAGCTCCTGCACGCCACTGACCTTGGCCGACAGCACGATGCGGTCGCGCGGCAGGCCGAGCTCCACCGCCTGCTCTGCCGAATCCAGCGCCGAGCGGATCAGCGCCTCGCGCAGCACGCGGCCGGCGT
Organism: Stenotrophomonas sp. TWI1409; assembly: GCF_039673015.1. Taxonomy (NCBI): domain Bacteria; kingdom Pseudomonadati; phylum Pseudomonadota; class Gammaproteobacteria; order Lysobacterales; family Lysobacteraceae; genus Stenotrophomonas; species Stenotrophomonas sp. TWI1409. Next base: position 13,777 of record NZ_JBDJKU010000062.1, on the reverse strand, counting down.
CCCAGGGCTGCTCACGCAGGTTGTTCTCGTCCATCAGCTTTGCCGCCAGGGCCTGGTCCAGCGAGCCCCAGTTGGCACCGATGCGCACCGGCTTGTTGTAGCGGATCGCGAACTCGATCAGCTGGGCGAACTGCAGGTCCTTCTTCTTGCCGAAGCCGACATTGCCCGGGTTGATGCGGTACTTGGCCAGCGCTTCGGCACAGGCCGGTTCGGCGGTCAGCAGCTGATGGCCGTTGTAATGGAAGTCACCGATCAGCGGCACGTCGATGCCCATCATCGCCAGCTTGTCGACAATGCGCGGGATCGCCGCAGCCGCTTCCACGGTATTGACGGTCAGCCGCACCATTTCCGAACCCGCACGCCACAACTCGGCCACCTGCTTCACGCTGGAGGCCACGTCGGAGGTATCGGTGTTGGTCATCGACTGCACCACGACCGGCTTGCCTCCGCCTACGGTGACCCCGCCGATCTGGACGGCATGGGTCTGGCGGCGGGGCCAGGCAGTGGCATCGGAAGGGGGCGTCGGGCGGGTAACGGCGTCGTGCATGGGCGCATTCTACCGCCCGCCTCCGCATTCCGGGTGACTCGCATTCAGCCGGCGGCACGGCTGCGGCCGATTGTCGCAGGCACGGTCACGCGTGAACGCATACGATGAGCGTGAATGACCGGTCCCGACGCCCCGTTTCTCCGAACCCTGTGCAGCCTGCGCTGGCTTGCCGTAGGTGGCCAGGCCGCCACCATCCTGGTTGCCACCTGGGTGCTGGGCCTGCCGTTGCCGCAACTGCCATTGTGGGCGGGCGTGGCCGTGCTGACCCTGTTCAACATCTACACCCAGCTGCGCCCGGAGGCGGCCGACACCGCGCCACTGACCGCATTCGGCCACATTCTGGTGGACGTGATCATCCTGACCTGGATGGTGGGCTGGAGTGGCGGCATGGCCAACCCGTTCAGTTCGCTGTTCCTGATCCTGATCGCGCTCGCCGCGTTCGCCCTGCCCCTGCGCTGGGCACTGGCGGTGGCGCTGGCCTGCCTGCTCGGCTACGCCGCCAGCGCCATCTTCGGCCAGTCGCTGCCGGATGGCTATTTCCGCGCGCAGGACCTCAACCGCTGGGGCGTGGTCGCCAATTTCCTGATTTCCGCAGCGGTCGTGCTGACCTTTTCCACCCGCCTGGCACTGGCGCTGCGCCAGCGCGAACTGGAACTGTCGGCCCTGCGCGAACGCTTCGCCCGCAACGAGGGCATCGTCGCCCTGGCCACCCATGCCGCCTCGGTGGCGCATGAACTGAACACGCCGCTGGCGACCATGACCCTGCTCGCCGATGACGTCGCCGAGCGCAGCGAAGAGCCCGAAGTACGCGAAGACATGGAAACCCTGCGCGAGCTGCTGGTGCAGTGCCGCGAGCGCGTGCTGGCGCTGGCCGCACCGGCCTCGGCCGATGCACCGGGTCGCAGCCACTCCAGCGCCCAGCAGGTACTGGAACAGTGGCGCCTGGTGCGGCCGACCATCGACCTGCATCGCAATGACGATGCGCCGCTGCGGCTGCCACTCGACCCGGGCGTGGGCCATCTGCTGATGGTCCTGCTCAACAATGCCGCCGATGCCGGCGAGCAGGCCGGCCGGCCGCGCGTGGACCTGGACCTGCGCATCGAAGGCGACGACCTGATCGGCGAAGTCCGCGACTACGGCCACGGCTTCGACGCCCGTGCTGCGGTGCTGCCGGGCAAGCTGTTCGGCAGCAGCAAAAGCGAGGGCATGGGCGTCGGCCTGGCCCTGTCCCATGCCACCATCGAACGCCTCGACGGCGAGATGTGGATGCGCCCGGCCCAGGGGGCCGGCAGCCGCGTCGGCTTCCGCCTGCCGCTGACCCCACGTGAGGACACCCCATGAGCCTTCATCACTCCACCCTGGGCCTGCTGGTCGACGACGACGAGCTGTACCTGCGCACCCTGCAGCGCAGCCTGGCCCGCAAGGGGCTTGAAACACAGACCGCACAGGATGCCGCCAGTGCGCTGGCGCTGGCCCGCCAGCATCCGCCGGCGTTCGCGCTGATCGACCTGAAGCTGGGCAGCGATTCCGGCCTGGCACTGATCCAGCCGCTGCGTGCCCTGCGCGCGGACATGCGCATCCTGCTGGTGACCGGCTACGCGAGCATCGCCACCGCCGTGGAGGCGATCAAGCTGGGCGCGGATGACTACCTGCCGAAGCCGGCCACGGTGCCGATGATCCTGCGCGCCCTCGGCGAGGAAGACGATGGCCCGGCCGACGATGGCGAAATGGAAGTGCCGGACGCGATGACGCCGATCAGCCGCCTGCAGTGGGAACACATCCAGCAGGCGATGCACGAGACCGGCGGCAACGTGTCCGCGGCAGCGCGCCTGCTCGGCATGCACCGTCGTTCGCTGCAGCGCAAGCTGGCAAAGCGGCCAAGCCCGGAACGCGATCCCAGCCGTTGATTGCCGAACCCGTCCGGCTCAGACCTCGGCCAGCGCCGGTCGGTCCTGCGCGGCACTGGAACGCGATGCCGGGGCATCGACCCGCGCCGCCGCCGTCTCCTGCAGCAACGGCGACGGCAGCGCGCAGGCCGGATGCATGCGCAGGAAGCCATAGATCGCACCTGCCAGGCCGATCATCAGGCCCGGAGTAAAGGCCGCGCGGGTCAGTCCGCCGACCATGCCCTGGTGCTCCTCGATCGAAGAAACGATCTCGATGGCGGCCTCATCCTGCGGATAGGGACATCCCTCCGGATCCAGCGCAGCCGCAAGAACCAGCAGCTCCCGGGTGGACACATCGCCGTGGCACAGGGTGTGGCTGAACCCCCATTTGCCGCGCGCGTCGGCCACAGCCCGCCGCATGTCACGCAACTGCGCGGGATCGCCGGTGCGGGCATACAGATCCGCGGCCGCCAGACCGATGCCGACACTGCCATGGCACCAGGTCGGGAAGTTCTTCTGCCCATCCTGCAGGTGGATGTCACGCCAGTGCCCGGTATGCGGTTCGAACAGCGCCGCCTGGAACGCAAACGCTCCTTCGGCCAACTGCCACCAGGCGGCCCGCTCGGGCACGCTGCCGGCATCCGAACGCGCCAGCCGTGCCAGCGCCCAGCCCATGCCCATCGCGCCGTGGCCAAAGCCACCGATCGGCTCGCGGAACTGTGGCGTCGGCCAGCGTGCGCCGTCCGTGTCGACGATCGCAGCATCCTGCAGGCGACGTCCCGCTGCGGCCGCCAGCTCCAGCCAGCGCGCGTTTCCGGTAGCCCCGGCCAGCGACAGCAACGGCAGGATCATGCCGGACACGCCATCAATCAGTTCGAACTTCGTCGCCTCCTGGAACCCGCGACGCTCTGCGGCTTCTGCGCAGCGCTCCGCCAGCGCCAGCAGCGCCGGTCGCTGCAACAGGTCGTTCAATGCCAGCAATGCCCAGATCTGCGAACCGGTTCCGACGAATCCACCATCGATCTCGGCGGGATGCCGCTCACACATGGTCTGGAACACCGCGAGGGCGCCATCGATGGCCGGGGCCAGCCCCACTACCGGGTCGGCACGCCCCTGCTCCACTTCCCGGCGGTAGGCCGCCAGTGCGAACGCAATGCCTCCCAGCCCGAAATACAGGTCGGGCTGCACCGGCTGGACGGTCCACCCGGTACGGGTCACCTCGGGTGTGATCCAGGTCATCGAACCGTCTTCGCCGTGCACCGCCAGCCGCAGCAGGCTCTCCACCGCGCGCGCGGCCAGCGTGCGACGGCGTGCATCCAGGTCGTCCGCACGCGGATGCTGTGCTGCATAGCTGTGGCCGGATCTAGCCTCGGCGCGGGCCAGCGCATGCTGGTTCAGGTCGGTGGCTACCAGCGTGCTGCGGATGGTCACGTCTTCCAGGTCGATGCGCATCGCACGCCAGTTGTCGGTGATGGAGCGGATGCGGGCCGCGTCCAGCTGCGATGCGAAGATCGGAATGTCACCGTGGCGCAGGTCGTCCACTTCGCCGCGCACGGTCTCCAGGTCCGATGGCGCGGCCGGTGACACCGCCGCATTGCGCACCAGCAGGTCGATCGCGCGTTCAACCGCCTGGGCTTCGTTGTGCAGCGATGCCGGATGCCAGAGCATTCGCCCGAGCTCGGCGTAGGCCATGGTCGGCCGCCGCACATCGCGCACCTGGCAGCCCTCGAAAGCCGCCAGGAGCGGCATCAGTTCACCCTTCGCATCGAGCGCGCGCAGGCGCCCACTGGCGTCGATGAAGCCCTCGCTGATGTGATCCCAGTACAACGACACATCGGGCTGCGCGCTGGGATGATTCTGCGCAACGGAGACCTCGGCCTCAACCATGCCCAAGCGGGCCGGTTCCGTCCCGTCCTCGACAATCACCGGCACCTGTACCCGCGGCTGCTCGCCCGGCAGTGCGCCGGCTGCGGACAGATCCACGCCTTCCATGCCCAGGCCGGCAGTACGGAATGGCACGATTCCGGTACGCAGCACTGAATTACGCATCAGCTTGACGGCGGTGTCGTACGCATCGCCAAGCCCTGATGGCTCAATGTCGATTACCCGGGAGAACACGCTTTCGGCGTCGACCACAACCGGCACCGGCCCGACCGCGATCAGATTCTCCAGATGGATGTCGGTGCCACCGACCAGGCGCAGGATTGCCAGCCAATGGCCAAGACCGCGGTAGTAGGCACGCAGTTCAAGGTCATCGGCACAGTAGCGGTGCGCGGCGAAGGCGGCCCAGCCGTGGCTGCCACGATCAATCACCTTCGGCACGCATACGCGGTCAGGGCCGTCACCAAAGACCGTGGACAACAGGCCATCAAGCGTCGCATCGATGCGCAATGAGCGTGGCTTGTACATCACCGTGCCGCCATCGAACTGCAGCCGCGCCACGGTCCGGCCGCCACCATGCAGGTCACCGCGTCCCAATGCAACGGCATGCAGCGTGCCCGCCGGCGCACCCAGCAACTCTGCCAGCGCCGCACGATCGCTGCCGATGCGAACAGCGAGCTCCACCACAGCCGCACATTGTCCTTCGAGCATGCGCGTCAGGCGCGGCAGCAGCACCGGATAGCGTCGCTGCAGATGCGTGCGGAAGCCCTCGCTGGTGGCCAGGGCAACGAATTCGTCCAGCACCCCAGCGCTGTCAAGCGGGCCGATGTCACCGCTGCGCGCAGCGGCGTGCAGTTCCAGCAGCAGCACGCGGTTGAGCTTGAGCTGGGCATGCTCACGCAGTGCCGCATCGCCCCGTGCATGCAGCAGATCGCGCTCGCCAGGCTGCAGAGCAATGGCGGGATCATGCAGGCCGGCAACCAGCGCAGCGCGCGCCTGGGCAAGGAAATGTTCGGTGATGCACGCAAACGCGGCCGCAGCCGGAGAAGCGGTCATTACGCCCCCTGCGAGATATCGAGAGTCTGTTCCAGTCGCCGGCACGCAGCTGCATGCCTCTGCGTGCCGGCTCGGGTTACATCAGCAACACAGGCAGTGGTTGATCACCGATACCGTGGTGGTGCACTCGTTGGTGCCCCCGGTGATCATGGTGTCCGAAGCTCCGGTGAGGGCCGCTTCGGTGGCTGCCGCACCGTAGATGAACAGCGAACCCGCAGGGTTGGCACACCCATCCACATCGTCCGAGCCATTGAGCCAGCCGGACACAACATCGTCGTTCAGATCCATTCGCAATCTCCTGTCATTCACAACATGAGGCGTTGAGGACATGGATCGATTCCACGTCCCTTCGGATACGGCCAGTCCCTGGCATCAACATCATGCTGCGAGCGATACTGGATGACAGGTACAGCCGCCCGTGCACACTGCATCCGCGTGTGAAGTGCGTCAAGCTGCGCTGCGGCAGGGCGCACGAATACGCTGCACGTGCGGTACGGAAGTGACGTGGAATGAGTGGCCGCGCCGCCATTCCTGCGCGACCGGATCGAAGGCAACCGGAGAGGCATCGGATGGCCGGCCGGCGCCGGCACATCCGCAGGCCGGGTCAGCTCTTCAGCTGCGCCAGGATCTCGCGGGTCATCGGATCGGCAATCGCCACATCCTCACCCTGCAGCGCCGGCAACAGGCCACTGGCCAGCTGCTTGCCAAGCTCGACACCGAACTGGTCGAAGGCATTGATGTTCCAGATCACCGACTGCACGTACACGGCGTGTTCGTACATGGCGATCAGCGTACCCAGCGCCTGCGGGGTCAGCGCGTCGAGCAGGATCAGCGTGCTCGGGCGGCCGCCCGGGTAATCACGGTGCGGGTCGTCGCTGCTCTGGCCATTGGCCAGTGCTTCGGTCTGCGCCAGCAGATTGGCCAGCAGGGCCTGATGATTGATCGTGTAGGGATCGTCGTTGTGTACGCAGCCGATGAAGTCGGCCGGAACGATGCTGGTTCCCTGATGCAGTGCCTGGAAGAAGCTGTGCTGCACATCGGTGCCCGCGCCGCCCCACCACACCGGCACGGTGTCGGTGGTGACCGGCTGGCCGTCACGCTGCACGCGCTTGCCCAGGCTTTCCATCACCAGCTGCTGCAGGTAGGCTGGCAGCAGCGCCAGGCGCTGGTCGTAAGTCATCACCGCATGCGTGGCATGGCCCAGCACGTTGCGGTTCCAGATGTCGGTCAGGCCGTGCAGCACCGGCAGGTTGCGCTCCAGCGGTGCATCCAGCGCGTGCGCATCCATCTGCGCGGCGCCTTCCAGCAGCTGCTCGAAGCGCTCGAAACCGATCGCAAGCGCGATCGGGAAACCAACGGCCGACCACAGCGAATAACGGCCACCGACCCAGTCCCACATCGGCAGTACGCGATCGGCAGCGATCGCGAAGGCCTTGGCGGCACGTTCCGGATTGGCACTGACCGCGTACAGGCGCTCGCTGCCACCCAGCCAGTCGTGCAGGATCTGGCCGTTGAGCAGGGTTTCCTGGGTACCGAAGGTCTTGGAGATGAGGATGCCGGCGGTCTTCGCCGGATCCAGCGTGGCCAGTGTGCGCTGCATGGCGGCGCCGTCCACGTTCGATACGAAATGCACGCGCAGGCGCGCGCCGGTGACCGGGCGCAACGCATCGGCGACCAGGCGCGGACCGAGATCGGAACCACCGATGCCGACGCTGACCACGTCAGTGACGCCGCTGTCTTCCAGCGCACGCACCAGCACGCCCATGCGCTGGCGGATCCCGCGCGCGGTGGCATAGGCCTCGGCCGCCACCGGCGCATCGACCACGTCGCCGCGCAGCGCGGTATGCAGCGCGGCGCGACCTTCGGTCAGGTTGACCTGCTCGCCACGGAATAAGCGGGTGATGGCACCACCGACATCACGGTCGGCGGCCAACGTGAGCAGGGCCTGCAACGCCGCGGCATCGTATTTCTGCCGCGCGAAATTGACATACAACGGACCGACCCGCAGCGCCAGGTCCTGCACGCGGCCGGGTTCGGCGGCGAGCAGGCTGGGAATGCTTGCGCCCTTCAGGCGCTGGGCGTGGGAATGCAGCGAGTCGAATCCGTTGTTCGTTGTCATGCGGCCTGGGTCGGGATCGTGTCGTTGGTGTGGGAGATCTGGTTCTTGCCATCAACGTACACCAGCTTCGGCTTGAAGCTGTCAGCTTCCTGCTCGGTCATGCTGGCGAACGCGGCGATGATGATGATGTCACCGACCTGCACGTGGCGCGCAGCACCACCGTTGAGCGAGACAACGCCGCTGCCGGCTTCGGCGCGGATGGCGTAGGTCGAGAAGCGCGCACCGTTGGTCACGTCCCAGATGTGCACCTGCTCGAACTCGCGGATGCCGGTGGCAGCCAGCAGGTTGTCATCGATGGCGATCGAGCCTTCGTAGTTCAGCTCGGAATGGGTGACGGTGGCGCGGTGGATCTTGGTCTTGAGCAGGGACAGGTGCATGGGGGCGCTGCAACGGCAAAGGAAAGAGCGGATTCTAGCACCCGCTTGGCCATCGTCAGGGGGCCGCAACAGGACGCTGAAGGCTGTTCAGGCCCCCTCCCCCGGCGGCGGCGGCGCGGCATGCCCGGAACTGCCCTCCAGAGACAGCCGGAACACCGTATGGAAGGCCAGCCCGGCGACCAGGCCGAAGCCACCTGCGGCCAGCACCTGCAAGGCATAGCTGATCACGTCGAAGGTGTCGACATAGCGCAGGCGCTGCAGCAGCGGACCATTGTCCGCGCCCGGCCAGGTGCAGGTGGCCATGGCCAGCGCGCCCAACCCGAAGCCGACCAGCACGAATCCAGTCCGGCGCAGCCGCTGTTGAGACTGCAGGATCAGCGCCATCGGCAGCAACACCGCGATCGCATTGCACACGGCCAACACGAACATCAGCCCACCGCCGGTGAGCGCAGGCATCGGCGTGCGCCGGAATTCAAGCGCGAACAACAGGCCGCCAAACAACTGGGCCGGCAGCATGCCGGCGGCCAGCACCGCCAGGATCGAGGCCTGGGCAAGACGGCCGGTATCAGTGCTGGGGGTCTTCATTTCCGGTCTCCCGTCCGTGGGAAGTCGAGAGGCGCCCGTTGCGGGCGCCCCGGAGCCGCATGCGGCTCAGAACTCCAGGTTGTCGATCAAGCGGGTAGTACCCAGCCGCGCGGCGATCAGCGCCACGCGGCCACCGCCGTCGAAGGTCGGCTCGGCCAGCTCCGGGGTCCGCAGCACTGCATAGTCGACCTGGAAACCGGCCACCTGCAATGCCGCCGTGGCGTCGGCCTCGATGCGATCACGTGCCTGCCCGGCCACGTAGCCTTCGCGCATGCCCAGCAGGGTGCGGTGGATGGTGGTCGCAAGCGGGCGCTGTTCGGCGCTCAGGTACTGGTTGCGCGAACTCTTGGCCAGGCCATCCTCGTCGCGCACGATGTCCGCACCGACAATCTGGATCGGGAACGACAGTTCGGCCACCATCTGCTTGATGACGGCCAGCTGCTGGTAGTCCTTGCGGCCAAACACGGCCACGTCCGGCTGCACCTGCAGGAACAGGCGCGCGACCACCGTGCACACGCCATCGAAGTGCCCCGGACGGCTGGCGCCTTCCAGCACTTCACTCACGCCCGGCGCGTGCATGCGCGTGGTCTTGTCCACCCCCAGCGGGTACATCACCTCGACGCTGGGCAGCCACACCGCATCGCAGCCGGCCTGCTCCAGCCCGGCCACATCGGCCTCGGGCGTGCGCGGGTAGCGGCTGAAATCCTCGTTCGGCCCGAACTGGGTCGGGTTGACGAAGATGCTCGCCACCACCTTGTCGGCGTACTGGCGGGCCAGGGTCACCAGCGAATGGTGACCCCCATGCAGGTTGCCCATGGTCGGCACCAGCGCCACCCGCAGGCCCTCGCGCTTCCACTGGGCGATCTGCCCGCGCAGTGCGCCGAGCTCGTTGAAGGTCTGGATCATTGGGCGTAGGCGTGCTGTTCGTCGGGGAAGCTGCCGTCGCGCACCGCGTCGGCATAGGCGCGGGTGGCACCGGCCACCGAACCGCCTTCGGCAAGGAAATCCTTGACGAACTTGGGACGGCGATGACCACTGTCCAGGCCGAGGAAATCATGCAGCACCAGCACCTGGCCATCGCACTGCGGGCCTGCGCCAATGCCGATGGTCGGCACATCCACCGCAGCGGTCACTTCGGCGGCGACCGGAGTCGGCACGCATTCGAGCACCATGATGCTGGCGCCGGCAGCGGCCACAGCCTTGGCATCTTCCACCAGCTGGCGCGCGGCATCGCCACGCCCCTGGATCTTGAAGCCGCCCAGTCGCAGCACCGACTGCGGGGTCAGGCCCAGATGCGCGCAGACCGGAATCTCGCGCTCCACCAGGTAGCGGATGATGTCGACCTTGAAGCCGGCACCTTCGATCTTGACCATCTCGGCGCCGGCCTGCAGCAGCTGCAACGAGGCATCCAGCGCGCGCTCCGGGGTGGCATCGGCGCCGAACGGCAGGTCGGCCACCAGCAACGCACGCTGCAGCACGCGGGCCACGGCGCGGGTGTGGTAGACCATGTCGGCCACGGTCACCGGCAAGGTCGAATCATGGCCCTGCACGACCATGCCCAGCGAATCGCCGATCAGGATCAGGTCGACGCCGTTGGCATCGAAAGTGCGGGCGAAGCCGGCGTCGTAGGCGGTCAACATGACCAGCTTCTGGCCATTGCGCTTGGCCTCGGCCAGGGCGGGAACGGTCCAGGGCTTGCTGTCTGCGTGGGTGCTCATGTGCTGATAACCGGGGGAGATAACCCGGGCATTATCACCCTATCGGCGCAATCCCGCAGGCATCCACCCGCATCACTGCATCCCGCACGCGGCCATGGCCGGGAATGGCCAGATCCGGCGCGATTTCGGCCAGCGGCACCAACACGAAGGCACGCTCGTGCAGGTAAGGATGCGGCACCTGCAGACCAGGCTGGTCGAGCACCTGCGCGCCATACAGCAGCAGGTCCAGGTCCAGCGCGCGCGGGCCCCAGTGCACCGCCGGATCGCGTACGCGACCAGAACGCTGCTCCAGCGCCAGCATCGCCTGCAGTAGCGTATCGGCGGGCAGCGTGGTCTCGACCACAGCCACCGCGTTGACGAACGGCGGCTGGTCTTCATTGCCCCAGGCCGGCGTGGCGTACAGCCTTGAGGCTTGGCGCAGGCGGGTATCGGGCAGGCCGTCGAGCGCGGCAATCGCCGCGCCGACGGTGACGGCCGCGTCGCCAAGGTTGGCGCCGAGGCCGATCCAGGCAAGGGTCATCGTTTACTCGCCAGCCGCACCGGCCGGGGCACCCGGACGACGGCGGCGACGGCGGCGCTTGCGCGGTGCCCCGCTCTCGCCATCCCCCTCTTCGCTGTGCATCACGTCCAGCGACGATTCCAGCTCGCGACCGGACTGCGCCTGCGCCTCACGCCAGAACTCGACATCGGCGGCGTGCTCGGCCGAGGCCACCTGGCGCAGGCTGAGGAAGTCGAACGCAGCGCGGAAGCGCGGATGGGTCAGGGTACGGAACACGCGCTTGCGCTGGCGCGAGCTGAAGCGCGACTGCAGCAGCCAGATTTCCTGCATCGGCAGCGAGAAGCGGCGCGGCAGCGCGATGGTGCTCAGCTGCTGCACCGTGACGCGGTCGGCCGCACGGCGCTGCGCCTCTTCCGGTGCCACGCCCTGCTTGAGCAGGGTTGCCTGGGCGCGGCAGAACGCCGGCCACAGCAGCAGCGCAAACAGGAACGCGGGCGAGACTGGTTCATCGTTGGCCACGCGTGCATCGGTGTTGGCCAGGCCCTCCACCAGCATGCGGCGCAGCGCGCCGGTGCGGTTGGACTTCAGCGCCTTGGCGCTCTCCGGGAACAGCACGTCCAGCAGGCCGTAACGTTCGAGGCCTTCGAAGCTGGCCACGCCGTGCCCGGACAGGAACAGCTTGAGCACTTCTTCGAACAGGCGCGCCGGTGCGGCTTCGTTGAGCAGGCCCGCCAGGTGCGGGATCGGCGCGGCGGTGCCCTCTTCGATCTGGAAGCCGAGTTTGGCCGCCAGGCGCACCGCACGCAGCATGCGCACCGGATCTTCGCGATAACGCTGCTCGGGGTCGCCGATCAGCTTCATCAGGCGCGCCTGGACGTCCTCGAAGCCGCCGGTGTAATCACGCACCGAGAAGTCCTCGATGGCGTAGTACAGGGCGTTGCAGGTGAAGTCGCGGCGGATGGCGTCGTCTTCGATGGTGCCGTACACGTTGTCGCGCACGAGCATGCCGTTTTCCATCTCGCGGTCGCCGCTGCCGTCATCGCTGTTGGCACGGAACGTGGCCACTTCGATGATCTCGCGGCCGAACACAACATGGGCCAGGCGGAATCGGCGGCCGATCAGGCGGCAGTTGCGGAACAACTGCTTGACCTGCTCGGGCGTGGCGTCGGTGGCCACGTCGAAATCCTTGGGTTGGCCATTGACCAGCAGATCGCGCACCGCGCCGCCGACAAGGTAGGCGCCGAAGCCGGCATCGCGCAGGCGATAAAGCACGCGCAGGGCGTTCGGGCTGATGTCCTTGCGGGAGATCGTGTGCTGGTCGCGCGGGATGACGCGCAGGCTGAACGGTGATGTAGCAGAGGAAATGATGTTGGCGCTTCCGGTTGAAGTTTCGGGATTGCCCAATGGCATCGAGGTGCATATACTAGCGCTCCTGCCTCGGCAGCGACACAGTTACGCTCCCTTCGTCTAGTGGTTAGGACGTGGCCCTCTCAAGGCTAAAACAGGGGTTCGAGTCCCCTAGGGAGCGCCAGTCGCCGCAGCAGGAACCGAAAAAGCCCGCCTTTGTGCGGGCTTTTCTGTTTTCCGGGGATTGCATTGGCATCGGTCGGCCTGGTCGCAGTAGCGCCTTCCTGTTCCTGCGCGGGAGGGGGCGGGCCACCCCCTCCAGACGATTTCCCGCGACGGCGGCACGAACAGCCTCGCTCCTCCGCAGCCAATTCAATCCCGACGCGCAGACCTGCGTCCGCCACCCGCAATGTGTCGAGAGGCTGCAGGCCAGCCGATCCAGGACCGTTGGCGCCATGGATGGCGCCATCGAGCCCCCATGGATGGGTTTACGGCGTGTCCTGCCAGCCGCCCCCGTCCCGCCAAACCATCAGCAACCCAGAGCCGCTTTGGCTTTGGCTTTGGCTTTGGCAGTTGCTTTCAGCTTCTGCCCGCCGCAGGCGGACCACCGCGCGTCAGCGCGGCGCCTCCACATCCAATCCGATCGGGCAGCTCACCCCGGTGCCGCCGATGCCGCAGTAACCGTTCGGGTTCTTCGCCAGGTACTGCTGGTGATAGTCCTCGGCGTAGTAGTACGCCGGTGCCGGGTACACGATCTCGGTGGTGATCGGGCCGTAGCCGGCCGCATCCAGCTGCGCCTGGTAGGCCTCGCGGCTGGCCAGCGCGGCGGCGTACTGCGCCTCGTCGGTGGCGTGGATCACCGAACGGTACTGGGTGCCGGTGTCGTTGCCCTGGCGCATGCCCTGGGTCGGGTCGTGGCTTTCCCAGAACAGCTGCAGAAGCCGCTCCAGGCTCACCACCGCCGGGTCGAACACCACCTGCACCACTTCGGTGTGGCCGGTCAGGCCCGAGCACACCTCTTCATAGGTCGGATTCGGGGTGATGCCGCCGGCATAGCCCACCGAGGTGCTGTACACGCCCGGTTCGGTCCAGAACTTGCGCTCGGCGCCCCAGAAGCAGCCCAGCGCGAAGCGGATCTGCTGCAGGCCGGCGAAACGGTCCTTCAGCGGATGGCTGTTCACGAAGTGCTGGTTGCTGTGCAGCGGCAGCGGTTGGTCACGCCCCGGCAGTGCTTCTTCCGGGCGCGGCAGGCGCTGCTTGAAGGCGCCGATGCCGAGGATGCCCTGGCCAATTCCCAACATGATGCGCTCCTACGCCGGAAGGCCGGCTATGTCGTCTGCATCTGAAATGGGGGCGTCCGGCGCGTGGCCCAAGTCCAGCGCCGCCACGATGTCCTCGGCCTGCGGCCGTGCCGCATCAGGGATGCCTACCCGCAGCAGGCCGAACAGCGGCAGCTCGCCCATGCCACCCAGCAACGACTCGCCGAACACGAAGGCCGGGATGCCGGCATCCTCCAGCGCGTGCTTGACCAGGTGGGCGTCGAACAGGTTGTCGGCCTTGTACACGATGTGCATGCGGCAGCTCCGTGGGACAGGGTTCCAGCATACGCCCGGGGGCTGAATGGTGGTGGTGACGGCGCATGACCGTTCTGCCGGCCAGCGGCCGGCCCTACCCCATTTCACGGCGATCCACATTCCGGCGGCCCGCGGCCGGCGCGACCCGGGAGTTGGGCGGGGAGTGGCGGCCGCGAGGCCGCCGCACC
>NZ_JBDJKU010000061.1:0-24556 GCF_039673015.1 Stenotrophomonas sp. TWI1409 | reverse complement strand
GTTGTGGGCGGCGCTGGGTCCGCCACCCTCCCCCCACGGGCCGGTTATATTTTGGGGGGGCCCCGCCCCCGGCACTACCTTCAAATGGTCTCGCCGAAGGCCTTGGCCAGGTTCCGGTAGGCCTTCTTCTGCGCCTCGTCGGTCGCGGCCGGGGCCACGATCTCGATCTCGACGATCTGGTCGCCCTCCGGATTGCCCGGCAGGCCGCGGCCACGCAGGCGCAGCTTGCGGCCGGCATCGGAATCGGCCGGAATCTTCAATTCCACCGCTCCACCCAGGGTCGGCACGCTGATGCTGGTACCCAGCGCGGCCTGCCACGGGGTCACCGGCAGCGTATAGAGGATGTTGCGGCCATCGACCTCGAACTGTGGGTGGGCGGCATATTCCACTTCCAGCAGCAGGTTGCCGCCATGGTTGCCCTGCCCGGCCAGCCGGATCACCTGGCCTGGGCGGATGCCCTTGGGCACGCGCACGTCCAGCTGCTTGCCGTTGACGGTGATGCGCAGGCTGTCGCCGCTGTAGGCCGCTTCCAGCGGAACCGACAGCTTGGCGCGGGTGTCGCGGTTGGGCGCGTGGCCCTGGCTGCTGAAGCCCGGCCCCGGACCAGCGCCACCACCGCCACGCTGGCGCGCGAACAGGCTCTCGAAGAAGTCGCTGAAGCCGCCATTGGGGCCGCCACCGCCGAATACTTCCTCGAAATTGAAACCGCCAGCACCACCATAGTTCGGAGGCACGTTGAACTCCTCGCCCGGGCGATAGCCCTGCGCGCGCAGCTGGTCGTAGGCCGCGCGCTTTTCCGGATCGCGCAGCGCCTCGTAGGCCTCGTTGACCGCCTTGAACTTGTCTTCGGCCCCGGCCTCCTTGCTGACGTCCGGGTGGTACTTGCGTGCCAGCCGGCGGTAGGCGGTCTTGATCTCCGCCTCGCCCGCGCTCGGTTCCACCCCCAGGGTGGCGTAGTAATCCTTGAATTCCATCCAGCTACCTCGATCTGCTTCGGCCGCGCCGGTGGCGCCGCCCCGGGTTCATTCTACGCGCCGGCATGCTACGCCGCCCCTCGTGCGGCCACGGTGAGGCCGACTGATCCTGCGCAATGCGGCTGCCATCCCCATGCGCCACGCTGTGGCTGGAAGCCCCCGCCGCAAAGCCTGAAGATGGGGCCTGCACACGGGTTTTCCAATGTCTTGACGCCCCTGTCCCATCCGGCCCACTAGCCTGCCCCAGCAAGGAGTTCCCCATGACCATCCATGTCGGCGACCGCATTCCGGAAGTGACCCTCAAGCGCATCCGCGAGGGCATCGAAACGCTCGATACGCATTCGCTGTTCGACGCACGCAAGGTGGTGCTGTTCGCCGTGCCCGGCGCGTTCACCCCGACCTGCTCGGCCCGCCACCTGCCCGGCTACGTCGAGAAGTTCCAGGCGTTCCGCCAGCGCGGCATCGACGTCTACTGCATGGCCGTCAACGACCCGTTCGTGATGAAGGCATGGGCTGCCGACCAGAGCGTGCCCGATGGCCTGCTGATGCTGTCCGACGGCAATGCCGAACTGACCCGCGCGCTCGGCCTGGAGCTCGACGCCAGCGCCTCGGGCATGGGCATCCGCTCACGCCGTTTCGCCCTGTACGTGGTGGATGGCGTGGTGCGTGCGGCCTGGATCGAGCAGCCCGGCCAGTTCGAAGTGTCTTCGGCCGAATACGTGCTGGAGCACCTGCCAACCTGATCTTCCACCGCAAGAGGAAACGGCCAGCCATGTCCACCAAGCCAGCCAAAGCCGCAAAGCCTGCCGCAAAGGTGCCCGGCATCAGTGACCGCAAGACCCTGCGCGAACGCGCCCGTCGCAATATCGAAGACGGTGCGATCACCGACAGCTACAGCGCCGATCGCAAGGTCGTGATCAAGCTGCTCAACGATGCACTGGCCACCGAGTACGTATGCGTGCTGCGCTACTACCGGCACTACTTCATGGCCAAGGGCATGCTGGCCGACGCGGTGAAAGCCGAATTCCTCGAACATGCACAGCAGGAACAGGCGCACGCCGGCAAGCTGGCCGAGCGCATCGTCCAGCTCGGCGGCGAGCCGGACTTCAACCCCGACACGCTGACCGCGCGCTCGCATGCCGAGTACAAGGAAGGCAGCGACCTGCGCGACATGGTCCGCGAGAATCTGGTGGCCGAACGCATCGCCATCGACAGCTACCGCGAGATGATCAACTTCATCGGCGACCGCGATACCACCACCAAGCGCATCCTTGAAGAGATCCTTGCACAGGAAGAGGAGCACGCCGATGAGTTCGCCGACCTGCTGGATGGGTGGATCGGGGAATAGCGGCCCCGCATACGCCTTGGTAGATGCCCACCTTGGTGGGCGCATTTATCGCGTGCCAACCAAGGTTGGCACCTACCAGAGCATGGATCCGTCGGGTCGCCGGGCCATTCCCAGCACCTACCGCAGGACGTTGAACCGCACCTGCGTCCACGCACCGTCGGCCGCCAGCGCGGTCAGGGTGTGTGCGCCCGGCTCGGCAAACTCGCGCTGCATCAACTGCGCGCCACGGGTCTGCGCGATCCAACGGCCATCCAGCAGCCAGTCCACCGCCTGCTCGCTGCCCAGCGCGCGCAGCTGCAGGCGCACGCCATGTTCGGCATTGGGTGCACGCGCCAGCGTGGCGCCATCATTGAGGCCATCGATGTGCAAGGCCACGCTGGCCTCACGCCCGTCGTCGCGGCAATCCGGCGACAGCGCCGGCAACTGCGAGGCAGCGCGCGTGGCCTTGGGCAGCCACGGTGACAACAACGCCGGCCAGCGCGCGATCTCTCGCGCGACTTCCTCATGCGGCAAACGGCAATCAGCGGATACACGCAGACCGGTCCGCGCGTCGGCCAGGTAACGCTGGCGCCCCGGTTGCCAGCGCCGCGCCTCGCGCTCGGGGAAGGTCGGTGGTGCCGCGCCGTCCAGCAGATAGGCCGACATCCGCCGCTGGCACAGTGCCGTCGGCAGGCCTTCGGCGCGTTCGCCGGTGGGCCAGCAGATATCTTCCTGGCTGACACTTGCCGGCATCGGTGCAGCAGCCGAATCGCCGCGCTGGCGCGGCAGGCTGTCCACCACTTCGAACATCAGCGGCAGCGCGGTCACCGCGCCGTACTGGCCCGGTAGCGGTGTGCCGTCCGGCCGGCCCACCCACACGCCCACGGTGTAGTGGCGCGTGCTGCCGATTGCCCACGCATCGCGGTACCCGTAACTGGTGCCGGTCTTCCACGCCACACGCGGGCGGCCACCGACATCGAACGTACCGACGCTGTAGCCTGGGCGCGGGTTCGATTCCAGCATTTCGCGCACGATCCAGCTGGCGCCCGGCGAGGCCAGGCGCCGCTCGATCATCGGTTCGTCATCGGTGTAGCGCACGCGTCCGGCAATGCCGTTGCGGTTCAGCGCCGCGAACGCGCCGACCAGATCTTCCAGCCGCGCACCGGTACCGCCCAGAATCAGCGAGAGGTTGGGCGTGCTGCCCGGCGGGAAGCGCAGCTGGATGCCGGAGTGCGACAGGCGCGCGGCGAAGCGCGCGGCCCCGACCCGCTGCAGCAGGTCCACCGAGGGCACATTGAGTGACAGCCGCAATGCACTGGAGGCACCAATCGGCCCATTGAAGGCCATGTCGAAATTGCCGGGCCGGTAGCTGCCGAAACTCTGCGGCGCATCGACCAGCAGGCTTTCCGAATGGATCAGGCCATCGTCCAGCGCCATCGCATACAGGAACGGCTTGAGCGTGGAGCCCGGCGACCGCCAGGCCTGCACCATGTCGACGTGGCCGAGCCGCTGGCGGTCACCAAAGGACAACGTACCGACGTAGGCACGCGCCTGCAGAGTCTGGTTGTCGACCACCAGCAAGGCCGCCGAAGTACGCTCGGGCAGTGTCGAGAAATAGCTCGCCACGCGTTCTTCCAGCGTGCGCTGCAGGCCGATGTCGATGCTGCTCTGGATGCGCGCCTGGCCCGGATGCGCCGAATGCAGGCGCTGCGCCAGCAGCGCGGCGTGCAACGGAGGTCGCAGCGAGCGTGCCACCACGTTCTCGATGCGCGCATCCTGCACTTCCTCCGGCGTCCACGCGCCCAGTTCGGCCATGCGTGACAGCACCTTGTCGCGCGCTTTCTGCGCGGCTTCCGGGTGGCGGTCTGGGCGCAGCCGGCTCGGTGCCTGTGGCAGTACCGCCAGCAAGGCGGCCTCGGCATGTGACAGCTGCGCCGCCGGCTTGCCCAGATAGGCCCAGCTGGCCGCTTCCACGCCCTCGATGGTGCCACCGTAGGGCGCGCGCTCCAGATACAGGGCCAGGATCTGCTGCTTGCTCAGATGCACTTCCAGCTGCACCGCGCGCAGCATCTGCTTGAGCTTTCCCCAGGGCGTGCGCGTATGCGGGTCGAGGATGCGCGCGACCTGCATGGTCAGGGTCGAGCCGCCGGAAACAATGCGACCACCGCGCAGCAGCTGGCCGCTGGCACGCAGGATGGCCAGCGGGTTGATACCCGGATGGCGCCAGAACCAGCGGTCTTCGTAGGTCAGCAGCGCCTGCAGGTACAGCGGCGAGACGCTGTCGATCGATGCCGGATAGCGCCACACGCCCTCGGCATCGGCGAACGCACGCAGCGGCGTACCGTCGGCAGCCACCACCAGGGTGCTGGTATCGCGCTGCTTCGGCAGCGGCGGCGGGAAGGCGAAATCCAGCACCAGCAGCAGCGCCAGCGTGGCGGCCGTGCCCCAGCGCAGCCACGGCCACAGCGGCCGCAACCGGCGGCGCAGGGCCGCCAGCCGGATCGACATCGTCTTCTTCATTGCAGCGTGCCGGATTGGAGCTTGCCAGCGGGACGGGCCGCGCCGTCGCGGCCCGTCCGCGCGGTCACGGCTGTACCACCGTGATCGTGGTCGGGTTGCTACGGCCGACGCCACGCAGCTGCGGCCGGTACATGTCCTCCACCAGCGGCGGCGGCACCGAGTAGGTACCCGGGGTCACCGCACGCACCAGATAGAACACGTTGGCCTTGCTGCCACGCGAGAGCTTCAGCGCAGCCACATAGCGGTCGTCGCGGAACTCCTCGTGCTTGGTATCGGCGGCTTCACCACGATCGCTGATGGTGATGCCATCGACCACCACGTCGGCCCACTGCTTCGCATCGCCCAGGTTGAAGTTCTCGATCTCCAGGCCCGCCGGCAGCAGATCGGTCAGCAGTGCATCGGGCATCGTGGTGTCGGCGGTAACGGTGACGCGCACGATCAGTGCTTCGCCTTCCTTCAGCGGGCGCGGCGACCACGGCTTGCCATCGGTGCCGTAGTAGCTGCGCTCAACGCCCAGCACGCTGTTGTCCGGCGCCGGTGCGCTGCGCGGAATACCGGCCACGTCGATGCTGGCGAACATCGGCGGCTGCCCCTGCGGGGTGAAGCGCACGCCGCTGGCCAGCTCACTGGCGCTGAAGTTGCGGCCGAACAGCTTGCGCTCGCCGATGGCTTCGGTGTTGCCACCGATCACCAGCTCACCGGCCACCAGCGCCTTCTGGTTGGCAGCAAGCGCCTTGCCGAGGCGGGCAATCGCCACCTGTTCCTGCGTGCTCAGCCACATCCAGCCGGCATTGCGGCGCGCATCCAGGCCACGGCCAAGATCGACCGCACGCGCATCCCAGGCCGGCTTGGCCAGCTTGTTTTCGTGGGTCAGCGCGATCATCAGCGCGTCATCACGGATGGCGCTGCCGTAGTCGCCGAAGTAGGACGGGCGTTCGCTGCTGGACTTGGCGAAGGCTGCGGTCAGCGCGGCCTGGCCACGCTTGGCATCACCCTGCAGCGACAGCGCCACGCCCAGATGGACCAGCGACAGGCCGCCGACCGCCTTGCTGCGCTCGTTGTCGTACAGCGTGCGCAGGGTGCCCAGCGGCGCACGGTTGACCCGGGCCAGCACATAGCCCGAATACGCCTGGTTGGCGAACTTCAGCTTCTCACGGTCGTCCTGGCCGTAGAACTGGTTGCCGCCGGACAGCAGGTCCTCGCTGAGCCGGTTCAGTGCCTTCTGCAGCACGTTGTCCGGCACCGCGAAGCCGGCGTCCTTGGCATCGAGCAGGAACTCGGTGATGTAAGGCGTCAGCCACGGGTTCACGTAGCCGTCGTCACCCCACATCGAGAAGTTGCCGTTGGCCACCTGCATCGACGCCAGGCGACCGAACGCACCTTCCATGCGTTCGCGACGGGTCTTGGCATCCAGGCCATCGGCACCGAGCATCGACGACGTCGCCTGGTCCAGGATCAGCGCGGCGTAGCCCTTGCTGGTGGTCTGCTCGGCACAGCCGTACGGGTAGTTCAGCGCGCCCTGCAGCGCACTGGCGAACGGGATCGGCGGCAGCGGGCTGACCAGCAGGCGGGCATTCACCGAGTCGGACATCAGGCCATCGGTCAGGCTGTTGTCGAGACTGACCGCTGCCAGCGGATCCAGCGTGCGCACCTGCGAACGCAGCACCTGCGGCCACGCCGCACGCACCGGCAGCTCGTAGCGGCGATCGGCCTTGAAGCCGTTGCCGTCCACACGTACGCGCACCTTGGCCACGCTGTGGCCCTCACGCGCCGACAGCGGGAAACTCAGCGTTGTCTTGGCATCAGCATTCAACTGCACGCTGCGGCTGCCCTCGCCCAGGTTCAGCGGGCCTTCGCTTTCCACCTTCACGTTGAACTGGCCCGGCTTGCCGGTGAAGTTCTGCACGTCCAGGGTCACGGTGCTGCGGTCGCCCGGGGCGAGCACGCGCGGCATGCTGGCTTCGGCCAGGATCGGCGCGCGCACCACGGTCTCCACGTCGCGCTTGCCGTACTGGTCATCGCTGTAGACCAGCGCCGACACCCGCAGGGTGCCGTTGAAGTCCGGCACCTTCAGGCGGATGCGGGCGATGCCCTTGGCATCGAGCTGCACCGGGCCGGAGAACAGGTCCACGGTCTGCACGCGCGCAGTCGGGCGCTTGGCCTGCGGCAATGCCTGCAGCGCCATGTCGCCACCGAACTTCAGCTTGCCGGCACCGCCGTCAAAGCTCTCGATCACCCGGCTGTAGATGTCATAGGCATCAATGCCGAGGCGACGCTGGGCGAAGAAGTGCGCACCGGCATCGGGTACCGGGAAGCGGGTGATGTTGAGGATGCCCACGTCCACCGCCGAGACGGTGACGTGCGCCATCTTGCCAGCCAGCTGCGGCGCGCTGACCGTCACCGGCAGGTCCTGCTCCGGTCGCATCTGCTTGGGCGCTGCCAGGCCGACGGCCACGGTGCGGCCCTTGCGGTCCATCGGCACATGCACCACGCCCACGGCACGGGCCGGAGTGATCTTGCTCGGCGCACTGCCGCCACGGAACACCAGCGCGGTGATGTAGACGTCGTGCCGCTCCCAATCGGCGGTGACCGGAATCTTGAAGGTCGAACCCGGCTTGGCGTCGATGTCCTGCACGTACAGCATGCGGTCGGTCTCGACCATCAGGATGCCCTTGCCGGCATGCGGCGGGGTCACCGTCACCTCCAGCGTGTCACCGGCCTTGTACCCGGTCTTGTCCAGGCCCAGCTTGACCTTGTCCGGGCGCGCGTCCAGGCCGCGGTTGTCATCGCCCCAGCTCCAGCCGGCACGGAACGGGTAGCGGCTGGTCAGGCCGGTGGACGGATCGAACACGTCCACCCGGTACTCGCCCCACTCCACCGGGAAATCGAAGGCGACCGCGCTGCTGCCGGCGTCGACGGTGCGCGTTTCCTTGTTCTCGAAGCGGCGGGTGAAATCGTAGTCCCAGCGGTTGTCGTTGAAGGTCCAGTGGTAGTCGCGCAGCTCGCGTACCAGGGTGATCTTCAGGCCCTTGGCCGGCTGCGGCGCACCGACGGCATCCACACGCATCAGTTCGAAGCGCGCATTGCCGTTGGAATCAGCACCATCGTCGGGGTTGAACAGCGGCCGCACGCCGACCAGCGCGTTGGCCGGCCACATCACCCGCTTCAGGGTACGGGTGACCGTGCGGCCACCGGTTTCATACAGGCTGCCGGACAGCACCACGGCGATCGGTGCCTTGGCCTTGGCCGCCTCTTCCGGCAACGCAACATCCTCACGCAGCTGGCCGTTGCCCGGCAGCGTGGTATCGATCACGTCCTTGGCTTCGCGCGGCAACTGCAGGGTCGGGTCACCGAAGAAGTAGCCCGGCAGGCCCTCTACCGGCTGCTGTTCGGCGGCCACCGCCATGCGCGCGGTGAAGCGGTTGCCGTCGGCCGGCGCCCCGTACAGGTAGGCGCCATTGGCCTGCAGGCGCAGGTCCTCACCCGGCTTCAGCGTCTTCTGCGCGCTGTCCAGGTCCAGCTTCATGCGCTCGGGCAGGAACTCCTCGATGCGCAGGGTCATGCCCTGGATCGCTTCCTTGCTCGCCGGGTCGGTGCGGAACTCGACCTGCCAGCGCCCGGTCGGCGCCTCGGCGGGGATCACCTGCTCGAAGTTGATGTAGCCCTGCTCGCCCGGCTGCAGGCGGGTCTCGCGGAAGGTCTTGCCGTCGGGCTGCTTCAGGCGCAGGAACACCGGCTGAGCCTTGACCGGCTTGCCATCGTTGTCGCGCAGCAGTGCGGACAGGCGCACGGTTTCGCCCGGGCGATACAGGTCGCGCCCGGACCAGGCATAGACGTCGAACCAGGCATTGTCACGGCCGGCCACGGCGAATTCGCTCAGGTCCAGCGCCGGCTGGTTGAACGGCAGGAAGCTGGTGTCCTTGCCACTGCTGGCGACCAGCACGTGGGTGGCATCCAGCGTGTAGTTCAGCAGCGCGTTGCCATTGCCGTCAGTGCTGCCCTTCAGCACCACTTCGCCCTTGGCATCCAGCACGCGCAGGTCGATGCCCTTCAGCGGCGCGCCGTCCTTGAGGCCGGCGGTGTGCACGAACAGCTTGTCCTTGTAGGCACGGGTATGCAGGCCGATGTCGCTGACCGAGAAGAACGCGGTATCGAACTCGCCTTCGTAGTCACCGGTGCGCTTGAGCAGGGCAAAGTACAGGCCCGGCTCCTGCAGTTCCTTGATGTCCTGGGTCGGCAGGTAGGTCAGCACCCGCTCGTTCTTCTTGCCGCCGAGGATGAAGCGGTTGACGTAGACCGGCTCGGCCAGCTTGTTGATCGGGCTGCGCTCGTAGTCGCTGCTCAGTTCCCAGCTGCCACGGCGGCCGCCGCGCTGGTACTGGCTGAAGAAGGTCGGCAGGTCCTTCTCGCGCACGCGCAGGAATTCGACGTCAACCTCGGGCACGTTCACCGAGACCACCGGCAGGCCACGGCTGTCCTTGGCCGGCAGCACGCTGCCCTGCGAGGCGAAGCCGACCACCGGCTTCAGCTCGCCGCTGAACACCTTCTGCTTCAGTTCCTTGCCCAGGCGACTGCCATCGGCGGCCAGCAGGTCGGGCGAGACCACCAGGCTGAACTCATTGCCAGCCTCGACGAACGGATAGCGGAGGGTCAGGCCGTCATCGGACAGCGTCCAACTGCTGTCGTCGGTGCCGACCTTCTCTTCGAAGCGCACCAGCTTGTCGAAATCCTGGGTGCCAACCAGCGGGCGCGAGAACTCCAGCGCCAGCGACAGGCCGTCATTCTTCTGGTCCGGGTAAGCGCGCAGCAGGGTGAATTCCTTCACCTGCTCGGCCTGGGTGGTGATCGCTTCACCGCTGGCCTTGGGCAGCTGCCCGCTGTCGTTGCGGCAGCCGGCCAGGCCCAGCAACAGGCCTCCTGCCAATACCGCCGCCGCCCATCCCCACCGCTTCCGCCGTGCCGGACCGCTCATGTCGTCACTCCTTGATCGAGGTGGCCATTATAGGCAGGCCGCGTCAAGGTGTTGACGCGAATTCGGCAGGAATGCATCGGAACGGTGGCACCGGGCCGCGCCCGGCTGGATCGGATCCGTGCCGACCAAGGCGGTCCCGGTAGCCGCCAACCTTGGTTGGCGTTGGGCCCGTGCCAACCAAGGTTGGCACCCACCAAAGCGTTGCTACCCCGGCAGGTACAGGTCCACGTAATCGGTCACCGGCATCGCCGCCAGCGCCACCGGGTCCAGCGATGCCGCCAGGATGCGCTGCTGCTGGGCGGTCGGGAAGCGATGGGCCAGGTGCCGGCGGAACTTGTCCATCAGCAGCGGAATGCCTTCTCCGCGGCGTCGGGCGTGGCCAAGCGGGTACTCCACCAGCACTTCCGGCAGTTCACTGCCATCGTTGAAGCGCACGCTCAGGCCGTTGGCGATGCTGCGCTTGTCCGGGTCCAGATAGTCGGCGCTGAGCTGCGGATCCTCGTGGCAGGCCATCTTTGCGCGCAGCGCGTCGATGCGCGGATCGGCGGCGACGTCGTCCTCATAGTCCTCGGCCACCAGCCGCCCATGCAGCAGCGCGATGGCGATCATGTACTGCACGCAGTGGTCGCGGTCGGCCGGATTGTGCAGTGGGCCCCGCTTGTCGATGATGCGGATGCAGGCTTCCTGGGTGCGGATGGCGATGTGCGCGATATCCTCGACCTGCCGCCCCATCGCGCGCAATTGCTGGTGCAGCGCGATCGCTGCCTCCACCGCAGTCTGGCCGTGGAACTCGGCCGGGTAGCTGATCTTGAACAGCACGTTCTCCATCACATAGCTGCCCAGCGGCCGCTCCAGCGTCAGTGCCTGTCCATGCATGGACACAGCCTCGAAGCCCCAGGTCGGTGCACTGAGCACGCTCGGATAGCCCATTTCACCCGTTGCCGCGATCAGCGCCAGGCGTACGCCACGGCTGGTGGCATCGCCGGCGGCCCAGCTCTTGCGCGAACCGGTGTTGGGCGCGTGCCGGTAGGTCCGCAGCGCCTGGCCATCGACCCAGGCCAGCGACACTGCATTGAGCATGCGTTCGCGATCCAGCCCGAGCAGCTGCGCCACCACAGCGGTGGTGGCGACCTTGACCAGCACCACATGGTCCAGCCCGACCCGATTGAAGGAATTCTGCAGGGCCAGTACACCCTGGATCTCGTGCGCCTTGATCATCGCCAGCAGCACGTCGTGCACGGTCGGCGGCGGGCGGCGCAGGGCCTGCGCGTTGCGTCCCAGCCAGTCGCAGACGGCGAGGATTCCGCCCAGATTGTCCGACGGGTGGCCCCATTCGGCGGCCAGCCAGGTGTCGTTGAAATCGAGCCAGCGCACCATCGCGCCCAGATTGAACGCCGCCTGCACCGGGTCCAGCACGTAGTGGGTGCCCGGAACGCGCGCGCCGTTGACCACGCTGATGCCTGGCACCAGTGGCCCGAGCAGCTTGCTGCAGGCCGGGAAGGACAGTGCTTCCAGCCCGCAGCCCAGCGTGTCGAGCAGGCAGTGGTGCGCGGTCTGGAACGCCAGCGGTGAGTCGATGCGCGCGTCGCGCACGTAGTCGACGATGTCCACCAGCAGCGCATCCCACGCTGCACGCTCGTTGGATGGGGTGTGGTTGTCGGACATCGTCGATCTCCTCGTTACGGTGCACGGTTGCCCGTGCACCATGCCAACCAAGGTTGGCATCTACCAAAGCAATTGGTCACTGCGGCCCGGTAGTCGCCAACCTTGGTTGGCGTTTACCAACGCATCACTCGGCCGGCACCCGCACCTTGCCTTCCATCAGCACGCGGGCACTGCGGCTCATGATGGCCTTGCTTACTGTCCACTGGCCGTCAACGAGACCGGCCTGCGCACCCACGCGCAACGTGCCGGACGGATGGCCGAAGGTCACCGCTTCGCGCTCGCCGCCGCCTGCAGCACGGTTGACCAGCGTTCCGGGAATTGCCGCTGCAGTGCCGATGGCCACCGCGGCGGTACCCATCATCGCGTGGTGCAGCTTGCCCATCGACAGCGCGCGCGCATGCAGATCGATGCCCGCGGCAGAAATCGACTTGCCGCTGGACGATACGTAGTCCTGCGCCGGGGCAACGAAGGCCACCTTCGGTGTGTGCTGGCGGGTGGCCGCGTCTTCCAGTTTCGAAATCAGGCCCATGCGCAGTGCACCGTAGGCACGGATCTTCTCAAAGCGCTCCAGCGCCGCCTTGTCTTCGTTGATCGCCGGCTGCAGCTCGGTGCCGGTGTAGCCCAGGTCGGCGGCGTTGAGAAAGATGGTCGGGATGCCGGCGGTGATCATCGTCACCTCGAAACTGCCCACGCCCGGCACATCCAGGGTATCGACCAGGTTACCGGTCGGGAACATCGCGCCCGCATCGCCGTCATCGGACGGATCGATGAATTCCAGCTGGACCTCGGCCGCCGGGAAGGTCACGCCGTCCAGTTCGAAATCGCCGATCTCCTGCACTTCGCCATCGCGCATCGGCACGTGCGCGATGATGGTCTTGCCGATGTTGGCCTGCCAGATGCGCACGGTGCACAGGCCATCGCGCGGCACGCGGGCCGGATCGATCAGACCATTGGCAATCGCGAAAGGACCCACTGCAGTGCTGAGATTGCCGCAGTTGCCGCTCCAGTCGACGAAGGCGGTGTCGATCGACACCTGGCCGTACAGGTAGTCCACGTCGTGGTCAGGCACCGAGGCAGTGGAGATGATCACGCACTTGCTGGTGCTGGAGGTGGCGCCGCCCATGCCATCGGTCTGCTTGCCATACGGATCGGGCGAACCGATCACGCGCATCAGCAGCGCGTCACGCGCGGCGCCCGGCACCTGCGCGGCCTCGGGCAGGTCCTGCAGGCGGAAGAACACGCCTTTGCTGGTGCCGCCGCGCATGTAGGTGGCGGGAATTCGGAGTTGCGGAAGAAAATTCATCGTCGGATCCAAGCGTTTGGATTTCAGGAAATGTCTTGCATCAGTGCGTCAAGGCCACGATCAACGCACCACACCCGCATGACGTCCACGCGGTCCGGCAGATCGGGGTAGTAGACGAGATAGCGTTCAAAGCCCGGAACCTGCATGAAGCGCAGGAGTGCCGGCAACTGTGCGGCGAGGTCGGCATGGCGGACGGAACCTGACGCAGGGAACATCGCAATACGTTGAAGCGTGGCCTCCAGCTCGGCGAGAAAGCGCTGACCCAGTGCCAGCCCTCCCTGTCGTGTGTACCACAGCGCGGCGTCGGCTGCGTCTGTCTCGGCCCGGGGCCTCCATTCAATCGCCTTCACGCTCCATCCTTTCGGTCAGCTCGCGACGCATCCGCTCGAATGTGGCCGCAGTCACCGGAACGGCAGGCCCAGAAGCCAGCCCCTCGGCAATCAGCTGCTTGAGCAGCTCTTCAGCCTTGCTGCGCTGGCGCTGGCGGATCAGGTCACGCACATAGTCCGACGTGCTGGAGTAGCCGCCTTCGCGCACTTCTTCGTCCACGAACTGCTTGAGCGGATCGGTCAGCGAAATGTTCATGGTGGCCATGAAACTCTCCTTTGGCAGTTTTTGCCAAGTCAGTGTGCGCCCTGCCCTGGTGTCGGACAAGCCCGCCCCCGGCCTCCGGGGGCAGGCATTCAGTCCGGCATCACGCCACCTTGGCGCCTTCCAGGAAGTCCTGGGCGAAGCGCTGCAGCACACCGCCGGCTTCGTAGATCGCCACTTCCTCGTCGCTGTCCAGGCGGCAGGTGACCGGCACGATCACGTCCTGGCCGTCGCGGCGGTGGATGACCAGGGTCAGGTCGGCGCGCGGGGTGCGCTCGCCGATCACGTCGAAGGTCTCGGTGCCGTCGATGCCCAGGGTCAGGCGGGTGGTGCCCGGCTTGAACTCCAGCGGCAGCACGCCCATGCCGATCAGGTTGGTACGGTGAATCCGTTCGAAGCCTTCGGCCGCGATCGCCTCCACGCCGGCCAGGCGCACGCCCTTGGCGGCCCAGTCACGCGAGCTGCCCTGGCCGTAGTCGGCACCGGCGATGATGATCAGCGGCTGCTTGCGGTCCATGTAGGTTTCGATCGCTTCCCACATGCGCATGACCTTGCCTTCCGGCTCCACGCGCGCCAGCGAACCCTGCTTCACGCTGCCGTCGTCGTTGCGCACCATCTCGTTGAACAGCTTCGGGTTGGCGAAGGTGGCGCGCTGCGCGGTCAGGTGGTCACCGCGGTGGGTGGCGTAGGAATTGAAGTCCTCTTCCGGCAGGCCCATCTTCGCCAGGTACTCACCGGCGGCACTGGACGCCAGGATCGCGTTGGACGGCGACAGGTGGTCGGTGGTGATGTTGTCCGGCAGCACCGCCAATGCGCGCATGCCAGACAGCGTACGCTCACCGGCCAGCGCGCCCTCCCAGTACGGCGGGCGACGGATGTAGGTGCTCTGCGGGCGCCAGTCGTACAGCGGGCTGACCGCCGCACCGTGCTCCACACGCACGTTGAACATCGGGTTGTAGACGCGGCGGAACTGCTCCGGCTTCACCGAGGCCTTCACCACCGCGTCGATCTCGGCGTCGCTCGGCCAGATGTCCTTCAGGCGCACCTCGTTGCCATCGGCATCCACACCCAGTACGTCCTTCTCGATATCGAAGCGCACGGTACCAGCGATGGCATAGGCGATCACCAGCGGCGGCGAAGCTAGGAAGGCCTGCTTCGCATACGGGTGGATGCGGCCATCGAAGTTGCGGTTGCCCGACAACACGGCGGTGGAATACAGGTCGCGATCGATGATTTCCTGCTGGATCTTCGGGTCCAGCGCGCCACTCATGCCGTTGCAGGTGGTGCAGGCGAAGGCGACGATGCCGAAGCCGAGCTTTTCCAGGTCCGGCAGCAGGCCGGCCTCTTCCAGGTACAGCTGCACCGCCTTCGAACCCGGCGCCAGCGACGACTTCACCCACGGCTTGCGCAGCAGGCCACGCTCGTTGGCCTTGCGCGCCAGCAGTGCGGCGGCGATCACGTTGCGCGGATTGGACGTATTGGTGCAGCTGGTGATGGCGGCGATGATCACCGCGCCGTCGGGCATCAGCCCCTGCACCTGCTCGGCCTTGCCCGCTTCCAGCTTGGCTTCGTCGGCGATGCCGCGCTCGGCCAGCTCGGCGGTCGCCACGCGCTTGTGCGGGTTGGACGGGCCGGCCATGTTGCGCACCACGCTGGACAGGTCGAAGCGCAGCACACGCTCGTATTGTGCGGTGGCCAGGTCATCGGCCCACAGGCCGGTGGTACGGGCGTAGTTCTCCACCAGCGCCACCTGCGATTCCTCGCGGCCGGTCAGGCGCAGGTAATCGATGGTCTGCCCGTCGATGTAGAACATCGCGGCGGTGGCGCCGTACTCGGGGCACATGTTGGAGATGGTGGCGCGGTCACCGATGGTCAGTGCCGCCGCCCCCTCGCCGAAGAATTCAAGCCACGCGCCGACCACGCGCTCCTTGCGCAGGAACTCGGTCAGGGCCAGCACCACGTCGGTGGCGGTGATGCCCGGCTGCGGGCGACCGCTGAGTTCGACGCCCACGGTATCGGGCAAGCGCATCCACGAGGCGCGGCCCAGCATCACGTTCTCTGCTTCCAGGCCGCCAACACCAATCGCGATCACGCCCAGCGCATCCACGTGCGGGGTGTGGCTGTCGGTGCCCACGCAGGTATCCGGGAAGGCGACGCCGTCCTGCACGTAGACCACCGGCGACATCTTCTCCAGGTTGATCTGGTGCATGATGCCGTTGCCCGGCGGAATCACGTCCACGTTCTCGAAGGCCAGCTTGGTCCAGTCGATGAAGTGGAAACGATCTTCGTTGCGGCGATCTTCGATGGCGCGGTTCTTCTCGAACGCCTGCGGATCGAAACCTCCGCACTCCACCGCCAGCGAGTGATCGACGATCAGCTGCACCGGCACCACCGGATTCACCTTGGCCGGGTCACCGCCCTTGTCGGCAATCGCATCACGCAGGCCGGCCAGGTCGACCAGTGCGGTCTGGCCGAGGATGTCGTGGCACACAACGCGCGCCGGGAACCACGGGAAATCGAGGTCGCGGCGGCGCTCGATCAGCTGCTTAAGCGAATCGCCGAGCGTGGCCGGATCGCAGCGGCGCACCAGGTTCTCGGCCAGCACGCGCGAGGTGTACGGCAGGGTGGCATAGGCGCCGGGCTGGATCGCATCGACAGCGGCACGCGCGTCGAAATAATCCAGCGTGCTGCCGGGGAGGTTCTTACGGTAATCGGTATTCATGGGCTGGCGGAGTGCTTGAGGCGGGCCGGGTGCCGGCGGTGCGGCGGCGAAAGCATCCGGCCGGCACGCGGCCGGCCGGATGGGTACAGCAGGTGGATCAGACGCGCTTGTCGATGGCGACGAAGTCGCGGTCTTCCGGACCGATGTAGTTGGCGCTCGGGCGGATGATCTTGCCGTCGATGCGCTGCTCGACGATGTGCGCGCTCCAGCCGGCGGTGCGGGCGATCACGAACAGAGGAGTGAACATTGCGGTCGGCACGCCCATCATGTGGTAGCTGACGGCACTGAACCAGTCCAGGTTCGGGAACATCTTCTTGATGTCCCACATCACCGATTCCAGGCGCTCGGCGATGTCGTACATCTTCATGCTGGACTGTTCTTCGGACAGCTCGCGGGCCACGTCCTTGATCACCTTGTTGCGCGGATCGGAGACGGTGTAGACCGGGTGGCCGAAACCGATCACCACTTCCTTGCGCTCGACGCGGGCCTTGATGTCTTCCTCGGCTTCATCCGGGTTGTCGTAGCGCTTCTGCACTTCGAACGCCACTTCGTTGGCGCCGCCATGCTTCGGGCCACGCAGCGCGCCGATGCCACCGCAGATCGCGCTGTACATGTCGCTGCCGGTACCGGCGATGACGCGGCAGGTGAAGGTCGAGGCATTGAACTCGTGTTCCGCGTACAGGATCAGCGAGGTGTGCATCGCCTTCACCCACGATTCCTGCGGCTTCTCGCCGTGCAGCAGGTGCAGGAAGTGGCCACCGATCGAGTCGTCGTCGGTTTCCACGTCGATGGCGCGGCCGTTGTGGCTCCAATGGTACCAGTACAGCAGCATCGAACCGAGGCAGGCCATCAGCTTGTCGGCGATGTCACGCGCGCCCGGATGGTTGTGATCGTCCTTCTCCGGCGCCACGCAGCCGAGCACGGACACGCCGGTGCGCATCACGTCCATCGGGTGTGCCGACGGCGGCAGTTCTTCCAGCGCCGCCTTCACTGCTGCCGGAATGCCGCGCAGCGACTTCAGCTTGGCCTTGTACGAAACCAGCTCGGCGCGGGTCGGCAGCTTGCCGTGCACCAGCAGGTAGGCGATTTCCTCGAACTCGC
Source organism: Stenotrophomonas sp. TWI1409 (assembly GCF_039673015.1). Classification (NCBI taxonomy): domain Bacteria; kingdom Pseudomonadati; phylum Pseudomonadota; class Gammaproteobacteria; order Lysobacterales; family Lysobacteraceae; genus Stenotrophomonas; species Stenotrophomonas sp. TWI1409. Next base: position 7,381 of record NZ_JBDJKU010000061.1, on the reverse strand, counting down.
TGGTGTTGGCCAGGTCCAGGATGTCGTAGCCACGGTAGTGCAGATCGTTGCCACTACGGCCCACGCTGCACAGCGCGGTGTTGCCGGCGGCGGTGCCGGACAGGGCGACGGACTTCTTCGGCTTGAAGGTCGGGGTTGCGGTCGTATCGTTCATGTTTCCCTCCGAAAACTTGATGGTGCAGGGTACTGCTTATTTCTTGGCGGCGAACAGTGCATCGAGCTGTTGCTCGAACGCGTGGTAGCCGATGCGGTCGTAGAGTTCTTCGCGGGTCTGCATGGTGTCCACCACGTTGCGCTGGTGGCCATCGCGGCGCACCGCCTGGTAGACGTTCTCGGCGGCCTTGTTGGCGGCACGGAACGCCGACAGCGGGAACAGCTGGATCGCGACGCCTGCCGAGGCCAGTTCATCGCTGCTGAACAGCGGGGTGGCGCCGAATTCGGTGATGTTGGCCAGCACCGGCACCTTCACCGCGTCGACGAAGCGGCGGTAGGTGTCCAGGTCGTAGGCAGCCTCGGCGAAGATGCCATCGGCACCGGCCTCGACACAGGCGATGGCGCGCTCGATAGCCTTGTCCACGCCGTCCACCTGGATGGCGTCGGTGCGCGCGATCAGGAAGAAGTCCGGATCGGTCTTGGCATCGGCGGCCGCCTTCACCCGGTCGACCATTTCACCCTGCGAGACGATCTCCTTGCCCGGGCGGTGACCGCAACGCTTGGCGCCGACCTGGTCCTCGATGTGGCAGGCGGCCGCGCCGGCCTTGATCAGCGACTTCACGGTGCGCGCGATGTTGAACGCGCTCGGGCCAAAGCCGGTGTCGATGTCGACCATCAGCGGCAGATCGCAGACATCGGTGATGCGGCGCACGTCCACCAGCACGTCTTCCAGGGTATTGATGCCCAGGTCCGGCAGGCCCAGCGAGCCCGCGGCAACGCCGCCGCCCGACAGGTAGATGGCACGGAAGCCGGCGCGCTTGGCCAGCAGGGCGTGGTTGGCGTTGATCGCGCCGATCACCTGCAGCGGCGACTCGGCAGCCAGCGCCTCACGGAAACGGGCACCGGCGGAGAAAGGGGCGGAAGCAGTCATGCGGCAATCCAGGTTGAAGAACGGATGGGTAGGCGCAAGCACCATGCCAAGCTGCAAGCCGTTGATTTCACGGACATGACCGTCACTCAACAGTGAAACATATGAAACACTGAAACAGATGTACCATGAAACACTTCGCCCGAACCCGCCGCCATGTACCTGCCCCGCTCGCCCCTGCGCCATGCCGATGCCGACCCCGGCCGCCCGGTGATCTGGACGGTCAGCGTCTCGCGGCTGACCGGCCTGCTCGGCGACGTCATTCCGGAGTTCGACCGCCGCGCGCGCATCGAGCAGATCAACCTCGGCTTCGAGGAAGCGGTGGAGGTGATCGGCCAGCGCCTGCGTCGCGAGCACTGCGATGTGGTGATCGCCGGTGGCTCCAACGCCGCCTGGCTGCGCGGCAGGCTGGAGCTGCCACTGGTGCCGATCCAGGCCAACGGCTTCGATCTGATGGAAGCACTGGCGCGCGCGCGACGCATCGCCAGCCGCATCGGCCTGGTCACCCACGCCAGCGACGTGCCGGTGTTCAGCAACTTCCAGCAGAGTTTCGGCCTGGATATCGAGCATCGCCGTTTCGTCACCCGCGAGGACGCACGCGACTGCATCGCCGATCTGCGCGCCAACGGCATCGAAGTGATCGTCGGCACCGGCATGGCCATCGACCACGCCGAACAGGCCGGCCTGCCCGGGGTGCTGCTGTATTCGGCCGACTCGGTGCGGCAGGCGTTCGAACATGCACTGGAACTGACCCAGACCCTGGCCCGCTCCAGCGGCAACCGAGCCGCCCCGCGCCGGCGCGCGGCAGCGCGTGCCGACACGCATGAACTGCTCGGCGACAGCGAAGCGATGGCCCAGGTGCGCGCACAGATCGCGCTCTATGCACCGCACGACAGCACCGTACTGGTGACCGGCGAAACCGGCACCGGCAAGGAACTGGTGGCGCGGCAGCTGCACGCCGCCAGTGGCCGTCGCGGACGCTTCGTGGCGCTGAACTGCGGCGCGATCAGCGAATCGCTGCTGGAAGCGGAGCTGTTCGGCTACAGCGATGGGGCCTTCACCGGCGCACGCCGTGGAGGCCGTGTCGGCCTGGTCGAAGCCGCAGACGGCGGGACGCTGTTCCTGGACGAAATCGGCGAACTGCCGCTACCGCTGCAGACCCGCCTACTGCGCGTACTGGAAGAACGCGAGGTACTGCGCGTGGGCGCCACCGAACCGACCCCGGTGGACCTGCGCGTGGTGGCCGCGACACTGCAATCACTGGAACAGCGCGCGGCAGCCGGCAGCTTCCGCCGCGACCTGTACTACCGCCTGGCCGCGTTGCGTATCGCCCTGCCCTCGCTGCGTGCGCGGCGCGCGGATATCCCCTTGCTGGCACAGCACTTCTTCCGCCAGCTGCGCGGCATCGATGCGCCACTGGATGAGCATGCACTGGCGGTACTGACCACCGCGGAGTGGCCCGGCAACGTGCGCGAACTGCGCAATCTCATTGATCGTCTGCGCATCCACTGGCAGCCGGGCGAAGGGCTGATCGATGCGGCGCGACTGCTGCGGCTGGCGCCCGAACTGGTGAACGAGGGCGTTGCAGCATTGCCGGTGGAAAGCAACGGCAAGCGCCCGCCGCGTGCGCAGTTGGAAACGCTGTTGCAGGAACACCGCAATGACCGCGAGGGGATGGCGCAGGCGCTGGGCGTATCACGCACCACGCTATGGCGCTGGCTGCGCGCGGAGGGGTTGTAACCACTCGTTGCCTGGTGGGTGCGAACCTTGGTTCGCACCGCTCTTCCGTCAAGCATCTCATCCACGCATGGCGTGGATTTACCGGAACACACCAAATGCTACAGACGCGCTCCGGCTGCGCGCGGACGACGAGCGCTCAGCGTGCCCAGCGCGCTTCGATGGCGAACCGTCCACTCCCCACTGCAGCAGTCCACAACAGCAGCACCCCCAGCGGCACTTCACTCAGATAGAAGAACCAGCTCAGCCAATCCGGCACGCTCAGTCCCGCAGGAATGCGCGCTATGCCATCGGTAAGCGCCGCCACCGCACAGATCGCCGCCAGCAGCAGGGCCGAGGGCCGGCTGAGCAGGCCCAGCACCAGCAGGCCGCCCGCAATCCATTCAATGCCGCCCAGCACCGGCGCACTGAACACCGGGAACGGAATCCCCGTATCGACCAGCGTATGCACCATGCGCTCGCGCCCCGCGTCGGTGAACACCTTGTTCCAGCCGGAGACGCAGAACATCACACCGGCGACGATGCGGGCAAGCAGCAGCAGGTAAGCCTCCACGCCACAACGCGGTGATGGCACGGCAAACAGGCAACGCCAGGAGGGCATGGCGACTCCGGAAATCGAGGGCATTCGTCGGAGTGTGCCGGTTGCTGACCTGCTCGCAGATGAAGCTGACCAGTCCGTTCGCGACAGCCTGCTCTTGTAGAGTCGAGCCATGCTCGACTGCCTTGCGCGCCAGAGCACCCGCAGTCGAGCATGGCTCGACTCTACAAAAAGCGTGCGTCAATAAGCAGCAGCTCGATTTCCTCCACCTGCACCACCGGCACCTGCCACGGGTGATGCGGCACGATGCCCTGTTCGAAGATGCGCTGCAGCCGCTGCGGATTCCGAGGCAGGCAGAATTCCAGGCGCACGCTGTCGACCACTTCGGTGCGGCCCGCCTCACCCTGCACGGGCGACGCACCCACGCGCGGGCGGAACTGCTCGAACCCCGGCGCGGACCACCACATCCCGTGCTCGTAGTCGCCGGCCGCCAGCGCGTCCACCGCGAGGATGCCCTGCTTCACTGCATCCAGTGCTGCCGACGGCACGAACACCACCACACGGTACAGCGGCAGGCGTTGCATCAGGTTGCCTTACGGATACAGCAGGCGCTTGCTCCAGCGCCCTTCGGCACCGGCTTCATAGCACCAGCGTTCGTGCAGGCGGAACTGCGCGCCATACCAGAACTCGATGCGGTCAGGCACCACGCGCAGGCCGCTCCAGCCCTCCGGGCGCGGCACGTCCTTGCCCTCGAAGCGGGCTTCGACCTCGGCCACGCGCGCATCGAATTCCTCGCGCGTCGCCAGCGTCTTCGACTGCTGCGAGGCCCAGGCGCCGATCTGGCTCATGCGCGGGCGGCTGGCGAAATAGGCATCGGCTTCAGCATCGGCGACCTGCTCGACACGGCCTTCGATGCGCACCTGGATACCCGCCTCGCGCAGGCTGCGCCACAGGAACAACAGCGCGGCCTGCGGATTGGCCTGCAGCTCCTGGCCCTTGTGGCTGTCCAGGTGGGTATAGAAGACGAAGCCACGCTCGTCGAAGGCCTTCAGCAGCACGGTACGCGCCGAGGGACGGCCCTGCGTATCGGCGGTGGCCACGGTCATCGCATTCGGCTCGACCTCGCGGCTCTGCTTGGCCTCGTCGAACAGGCCGGCAAACGTGGACAGGGCTTCGGCGTACAGGTCGCTCATGATTGCGTTCTTCTCACACGGATTGGGCTATTGTGGCTGCATGGCCGCTGCTGCGTATATGCCCCAGGTGAAAGGATTCCCCGAAACATTGGCCGAACAGGCGCTGGATGATGCGCTGGGCAGCGGTGCAGCGATTCCAGTATTGGCGATCAGCGGCCTGCAGGGGAGCGGCAAATCGACGCTGGCCGCGCAGGTGGTGGCGCGCGCCCAGGCACGCGGCCTGAACGCGGCCACGCTGTCGATCGATGACGTCTACCTCACCCGTGCGCAGCGCCAGCGACTGGCCCGCCTGGTGCATCCGCTGCTGATCACCCGCGGCCCGCCCGGCACCCACGACCTGCCGCTGGCCCATGCCGTGCTGGACGCCGTGGCCACACGCCAGCCCTTCGCGATGCCACGATTCGACAAGCTGGCCGATGAACGCCTGCCCGAGGCTCAGTGGCCGCAGCTGCAGCAGCCATTGGACCTGCTGGTGTTCGAAGGCTGGTTCCTCGGCACACCGGCGCAGGATGACAACGCACTGGACAGCCCGCTGAACGCACTGGAGCGCGAGGCCGACGCCGATGGCCGTTGGCGCCGCTGGTGCAACCAGGCGCTGGCCCGCGACTACCCGGCGTTGTGGCAACGCTGCGACCGCCTGTGGTTCCTGCAGCCGCCGGATTTCTCGGTGGTACCACGCTGGCGCTGGCAGCAGGAGCAGAACCTGCAGGCCGCGCAGCCGGGCCGGCACGGCATGAGCCGGCCTCAGCTGGAACGCTTCGTGCAGTACTACGAGCGGGTCAGCCGGCAGGCACTGCGCGCCCTGCCCGCCCTGGCCGACCACGTGGTGGTGCTGGACGGCCAGCGCCAGGTGCAGGACGTACGCTGAGCGCGCCTATTCCACCAGGAAGGTTACACGCAGGTTGACCCGCCATTCGGTGATTTCGCCGCTGCCATTGGTGACCACCTTGGTCTCGTTCACCCAGGCGCCCTGGATGCCCTTGACCGTCTCGGAAACCTTCTTCAGCCCGCTGCGCACGGCGTCTTCCACGCTTTTGGGCGAGGAGGCGGTGATTTCGATGACCTTGGCGACCGTCATGGCCTGTACTCCGGCTGGCGCGGGAGACCCCGCAGGAACGCCTACCCTGACGTGAAGAACGTAAAGGCAAGGGCACGGAGGTGTTAGCATCAGAGGGCATGAATCCTGCTCCGAACCTGATCCTGATCGGCCCGATGGGCGCCGGCAAAACCTGCATCGGCCGCCGCCTGGCCGAGCGCTTCACGCTGGACTTCGTCGATGTCGACCAGGCCATCGTCGATGCCGCCGGCGCCAGCATCCCGACCATCTTCGAGCACTCGGGTGAAACCGGCTTCCGCAGCCATGAGCGCGAAGCCTTGGCCCGTGTGCTGGAAGGCCGCGGCCAGCTGGTTTCCACTGGTGGAGGCGCCGTACTCGATCCGGATAACCGCGCCCTGATTGCCCAGCGCGGCTTCGTGGTCTACCTGCGGGTCAGCGTGGCCGCGCAGCTGGAACGCCTGGCCCGCGACAAAGGCAGGCCACTGCTGCAGCGCCCTGACCGCGAGCAGGTGCTGCACGATCTGGCTGCTCACCGCGACCCGCTGTACCGCGAACTGGCCGACCTCACCCTTGATACCGACCCGTATACCGCTGCCGACGCGACCGCCCACCTGGTGGTCAAGCTGGCCACGCAATGGCAGCGCCAGGACCTGACCGCATGACTTCCCCCGCCCTGCTGCAGGTCGCCGTTGGCGGCGACCGCCCCTACTCCATCACCATCGGCGCTGGTGCCCAGGCCGACGGCACCGCGTTGGCCTCGCATGTGCGCGGCCGCCACGTGCTGCTGCTCAGCGACAGCGAAGTGGCTCCGCGCTACCTGGCCGCCGTGAAGCAGACGCTGCTGGCCGCACGCCCCGACCTGATCGTCGGCGAGCACGTGCTGGCCGCCGGCGAAGCCTCCAAGACCCTGGCCGAATTCGGCCGCGCGATCGAAGCGCTGGCCGCGCTCGGCGCCACCCGGGATGCCTGCGTGTTCGCCCTCGGTGGCGGCGTGGTCGGTGATCTCGCCGGTTTTGCCGCGGCCTGCTGGATGCGCGGCGTGGACTGCGTGCAGCTTCCGACCACCCTGTTGGCGATGGTCGATTCGTCGGTGGGCGGCAAGACCGCGGTCGACATTCCGGCCGGCAAGAACCTGGTCGGCGCATTCCATCCGCCGCGCGCGGTCATTGCCGATACCCGCGTGCTGGCCACCCTGCCGCCGCGCGAGCTGCGCGCCGGCCTGGCCGAAGTGGTGAAGTACGGCGCGCTGGGCGATGCAGTGTTCTTCGAATGGCTGCAGCAGCATGCCGATGCGCTGCTGGCCGGCGAAGACAACGTGCTTTCTGAAGCCATCGCGCGCAGTTGCCGGCACAAGGCCGCCATCGTCGAGCGCGATCCGTTCGAGAAGGGGGAACGTGCCCTGCTCAACCTGGGACACACCTTCGGCCACGCCATCGAGACCGAACAGGGCTATTCCGCCCCGGGCCGCGATGCGCTGAACCACGGCGAAGCGGTGGCGGTGGGCATGGTGCTGGCGGCAACGCTGTCCACCGACCTGGGCCTGGCCGACGATGCCGACCGCGCGCGCCTGCAGGCGCTGCTGGAACGCCTCGGCCTGCCGGTGGCGATCCCCGCAGGACTGGATCCGCAGGCCCTGCTCGGCCGCATGCGGCTGGACAAGAAGAACGTGGCCGGCCGCCTGCGCCTGGTGCTGTGGCGTGGCATGGGCCGCGCCGAAGTGGTGCCGGACGTGGATGAGGCAGCGGTGCTGAAGGTGCTGTCGGGCCGGGTGTGGG